>DNZD01000158.1 GCA_003504855.1 Cytophagales bacterium | reverse complement strand
GAAGGCGAACTTCTTAAAATCATCGGTCAGGTAAAATTCCGGCTGAAGACTGATACGCCTGTTTTCCATTTCATGAATGATAAAGAACTTCATGGTATTTCCGGTGAAGTAGTCGCCGTTCTTGCGCACCAGGAATCCTGCACCGATGCCAAGCCATTGAGGTGATTTGGTTTTGGTATTAAAATTCTTTTCAAAACTCAATGACAAAAACGAGTTGATGTTGAGCTGATATCCCTCCACGGGTTTCTCCGTAAAAAGCATGTTATCCCAAACCAATGACGTGCGAATATTCTTCCTGCCAAAATGGTCCCTGAAGGTGAGTCCCAGGGTCAATGTCAATTGCGGATAAATCTTGTCCCGAAATAATCCGATGCCGGCCGTCCCGGTAAGAAAAATGTTATCCCCCGGATATTTCCGTTTGAGCACACTCTGATCAATGCGTTGATTGCGCATTTGAATAAATGCCTGAATGGTATTTTTCCCGAGGTGCTGAAAATTTGGCTCTGCGGTTATCTTATCCATGGCTGCAGTCAGATCCACCTGAACAGCCTCTCCGAGATGTTCAAAAGTATCCGAATACACCCAAATGCGTGCCTCTTTGGAAGTGATCCTCATTTCCCAGCCTGCAGGCAATAGTTCGACTACCTTATTGTTAATCACGGTTATGTCGGTAGCTCGTTCCTGAACGGGTACAATCCGGATCACGGTTTTTGAACCAACCGGTTTAATGTTGGTAGCATCTGTCCAACCCACGATCTCCTCTTCTCCCTCGGGAATGATCCGTGCCTCGATCTTATGCGGGCTGGATTGATTCCCGGGCATGGCCTGCAATGCCGCATTCCAGGTATCCTTAATCAAAGAGGGAATTGACTTTAATGTTTCCGGTCTTTTGGAAAAGTCCCTCATCTCAATTACGAGGATGGCGTGTTGATCCGGTAGTTCGATTCGAACAGAGTCCGGGTAATAATTAATACGCTGCGCCAGGGAAATTCCCGGAGATAAGAGCAGTAAGGCGATGAGTAGCTTCTTCATGAGGTGGACTTTAATTCGGTTTGTTATTGATGGCAATAGGTTCAAAGGCAGGTTCCTTTATTGGCTCCGGCTCATCTCCGCGAAAGAGGAACAGCCTGAACTTCTTGTCCTTGCTTTTGTTGTCATTTACAACGGTGCGCCCAACGATGGCTTCGGGCTGAGGGCTGATCCCAATGGGAACAACCGCCACCTCAGTGCTCATTGGCTCAATGACAGGTTCAGGATTGGCGGGTGAAGGAATACGAATGGTATCGACCCGAACGATGGTAATTACGGTTGGCGTTGCAGGAGCTGCCAGAACCTGAGGTGATGTGATTTTGGGATCGGGAGGGCAATCAACTACAGCGAGCAGGTTCTGTGGTGTCATAGTATTTGATACGGCAAGTTTTTCAATCTCAAGTTGAACCTCACTCATCCGCACTTGAAGCTCCATTTGATAGGACCACCTCCAAACAATGAACGCCAGACTCATCACCAACATCACCGATGCAGCAACATAATAGTATGCAATCACACTACGGCTTGTCAGACTGATTCGGTCCTTCACGAGGGCACGATCCCATACCGCAGGCAATTCTTCGGCTTGTCGGATCTTGTCCCGAATGATTTTCTCCTGATTATGTTCCATATTGATACCCCTCCCGGGTGAGTATTTTCTTTAGCTGTTCTTTGGCTTTGTATAACTGACTTCGACTGGTGCCGGTGGTAATGCCCAGGACATTTGCTATTTCCTCGTGACTATATCCTTCAATGACCGACAAATTAAAAACGGTCCTGTACCCGGTCGGCAACTCAGTAATACAGCTGTAGATATCATCGGCTTCCAATTGTGTCAACAGACTGAGGTCGGGTTCATGAGCGTAATCATCAGCGACTTCCTGGGCCTGAAATGAATTGCGGCGACGCAACCACATCAGGGATTCATTAATTACAATTCGCCGGATCCAGGCCGGCAAACTATTAGGACCCGTATATTGAAACTGTGGCAGCGCTGCCAACGCTTTGTTAAGCCCTGTGATCATGACATCTTCGGCATCTTCCCGTGACTTCAGGTACCTGAAGCACACGCGGAACAATTGATTGCCATAGCGATCAACCAGTGCCTCCTGTGCCTTACGGTCACCTTGCTGACATCGACGCACCAGTTCAGGTTCTTCCAATTTGCTGATCGTTACTTGGTTTCGAGGTTAAAATGCCAGCGGGTCACCGGGCGTTGCCTGCACGATGGGAAAAAATGCGATAAAGTTTGAAAAGTGCTCTTATTTGGTGTTCTCCCCCGGATCAGGACGGTCATGGCAAACTTGTTTTTAGTAGCTTTACCCCCCGATGAGTTTTGCGTTTCCTTCGTTCCTGTGGGCCCTCTTCGCCCTCGCCATTCCTATCCTGATTCATCTTTTTAATTTCCGCCGCACCACCCGCATCTATTTCTCCACCACCCGGTTTCTCCATCAGGTGCGTCAGGAAACTACCCAGCAACGCAAACTCAAACAGTACCTCGTACTAGCGTCCCGACTGCTATTCATCTTGTTCCTCGTGCTCGCTTTCACGCAGCCATTCCTGCCAGCCCGTGAACAACTCACCGCCGGGCGCGACGTGACTGTGTACCTCGACAATTCCTATTCCATGTTGTCGCAAACCGCCGACAAAACCCGGGCCCTCGACGCCGGTGTCCGATTTATCCAGGAAATTGTTGGGCTCTTCCCACCCGATACGCGATACCATTTCATCACCAACGATTTTGCGCCATCGGCGAACTCTTATAAAACCAAATCAGAAGTGCTGGACCTGCTCACGCAAGTTAGGCTTTCTCCGGTGAGCCGTTCTTTCCGGGAAGTTCAGCAACGCATTGGTGCCAACGACCGCGAAGTATTCTGGATTGCTGATTTTCAAAAATCAACATTTGGTATCGAAGACCCGCCCGTGCCCGATTCGCTCGTGTCATGGCGGTTGGTACCTATCCCGCTTACAGATGCCAGCAATATTCTCATCGACTCTGTGTACCTCGAAGATCCGTTTGTCGTTGGGGGACAACGCAATACATTGAATGTCCGTCTTCGCAACGTAGGTCCGCGAACGCGCGAAGGCCTGGTGCTGAAACTCACCGTGAATGATGTACAGTCAGGCACCGCCGCCGTAAACCTGGAATCCAACTCAACGGCAATGGCCAGGTTTGATCTCGTACAGGGACTGTCGGGCTGGAACAAGGCCGTACTCAGTTTCACCGACTTCCCCGTGAGTTTTGACAATGAATTCTACACCACCTTAAATTTTTCTGAGAAGATCAGAATCGTCACCATCGGCAACGACACCTACTTACAAAAGGTATTTGGAAACAACGCGCTTTTCACCATGCAGCACTTTGCGCCGGGCAACGTGGATGTGGGTCTGCTCAGCCAGGCAGACCTTGTGATCGTGAATGGCGTGGACATTGACACGCCGTTGCGTGACATCCTCCAGAACTACCAACGTGGTTCTGGCTCTTTGTTTATTGTGCCGCCGCCGCAGCCAAATCTCACCACCCTGCAATCGCTGGTTCCCGGATTGTCGCTGGCAAAAGGGGTAAGCAAGGAATTTGCCGATCTCGACAAACCAGACTTTCAGAATCCATTCTTTGAAAATGTATTTGAAGAGCGAACACCCTCCATGTCGATGCCGCGGGCGCGCGCAGTGCTGGACTGGGGTGTGGATAGATCTGCCCTATTGGCTTTCAAGGATGGCAAGGGTTTTCTGGCGCGGGTAAAAAACACCTATATCCTGGCATCGCCCCTCGAAGCAGCGTTTACCGATATGGCAACACATGGTGTCTTCCTTCCCGTGATGTACCGCATGGCCGCCTCGAGTCATCGCATCAGCCAGAAAAGCTATTATACCTTATCCGAAAACACCATCGTACTTCAGGCCGACAGCCTGGACGGTGAGGTACCGGTACGACTGACCGGCAAGCAGGAAATAATCCCGTCACAACGAAGGAGTATCGACCGTGTGGTGATGGAGCTACCCAAATTCTCCATTGACCCGGGCTTCTATTATGCCACCATGCGTGAAGACACAGTAGGGTTGATTGCCTTCGATCTGGACAAACGCGAGTCGTTGCTCGACCAGTTTTCAGCTGAAGAAATCAAGCAACACCTCGGAGGCGGCAAGAACATATCCCTGTTTGATTCCGCCGCCACGGATTCTTTTAGCAACGAAATAAAAGAGAGATATTTGGGAACTCCGTTGTGGAAATGGGCACTCGGTCTGGCCCTGCTCTTTTTGCTTGCGGAAGTCCTGCTGATTCGCTTTTTGAAATAACGGTTAATCCACCCGGCATGAAAATCCTGATTCAATCTGCTACGCTTCTTGATAAGCAGTCGCCGTTTCATAAGAAGAAAAAGAACGTACTCATTAACAATGGCCGCATCACAGAGATCGGCGATAAGAAATTCGCTGCGGATCGGGTGATCCAGGCCGCCGGCATGTTTCTCACCACGGGCTGGTTTGACCTCGGTACCTATGTTGGCGACCCGGGCCATGAGCAGCGCGAAGACCTGACTTCCTTGTCGGCAACCGCCGCATCGGGAGGATTTACCGGACTGGCCGTGTTGCCCAACACCAACCCGCCCATCCAGTCCAAGAACGGTGTTGCCTACCTGGAGTCTGGCAATAGTGACCGGTTGGTTCAGATGCATGCACTGGCATCTGTAACGCTGAATAACAAAGGAGAGGAGTTGACCGAAATGATCGACTTGCATGAGGCTGGTGCAGTTGGTTTCACCGATGGGTTGAAGCCTATCTGGCATTCTGACATTTATCTCAAAGCGCTTCAATACCTGCAGAAGTTTAACGGTGTCCTCATCGATCATCCGGAAGATGTCTGGCTGAGTATGTATGGGCAGATGCATGAAGGTGTAAATAGTACGCGGCTCGGACTGAAAGGCATTCCGCGCATTGCTGAAGAACTTCCCCTTGGCCGGAACATCGAGTTGTTGAATTATGGTGGTGGCAAAGCACACTTCTCCCGCTTGTCAACAGCCAAGAGCATCGACCTGGTACGCGCCGCCCAGAAGCGAGGGTTGAAGGTGACCTGTGACATCACCGGTTATCAGGCCCTGCTGGATGATAGTCTGCTGGCTGACTTTGACACCAATTACAAGGTAAGTCCGCCGTTGCGGGAGAAGACAGATCGCGATGCGCTGATCAAGGGATTGAAAGACGGAACGATAGGAGTGATCTCTTCGGGACATCGCCCGCACGATGATGAGAGCAAGCAACTTGAATTTGACCTGGCTGATTTCGGCATCGTCAACCTCCAGACTTTCGCGGCCAACCTGGTGGCCTTGTCTGAGGCCGTGCCCATGGAAGATTTAATTGATAAGGTCACGGTCAATCCGCGTCAGGTGGTAGGGCTCCCGTCACCCTTGCTGGAAGAGGGGCAGATGGCAAACCTTACCCTGCTGGATCCAAAGCACAAATGGACGCTTGATGCCGGTACCAACCTGAGCAAGGCAAAGAACTCACCCTGGTATGGGCAACAGGTGAAAGGCAGAACGGTAGCGGTGTTCAACAACGGTAAGAGTATTATTCATGCTTAAGCGATTTCTTGATTCTCCATTGTTCAGGATTTCAGTCCGCTATGGATTGATCAGCGCCTTGTTGTGCGTGGCGATTGTGGTGTCGATGTATTATATGCACAAACATCCCTTTCTGGTGAATCCTTTTTTGGACTTCCGCGTATTTGCCTTTGCTGTTTTGCTGTTCTTCTGCCTGAAGGAGATTCGTGACTACTACCAGGACGGCATATTGCACTTTTGGCAGGGGATGGCCTCTTGTTTGTTGTTTTTGTCGATTACTGCTGCCTTTTCAGCGGGTGGTATTGCGCTTTTCGCCTGGCTGCAGCCTGGATTTGTGACCGAGTACATCGAGCAATTCACAACCCAGATCAGAAATCTGCCGGCCGACACCGTGGAAAGAATAGGAAAAGAAGTAATTGATCGTAATTTATCGGCGTTGCCTGCAACTAAAGGAACAGATTTGGCCAGTCTCTATGCCTGGCAAACCTACCAACTAGGCTTTTTTATTAGCATTATTATCTCCGTAATTTTAAGACGACAACCAAAACCCTGATTTCCATGGAAGAAACAAATGAACAACCGACCCTGATGGCTCATGCAGCAAAATGGGGCCTGATCGTAGGTGGAGCCTCGATTGTGATTTATGGGGCCCTCTATGCCATTGATCTCACCTTGATGGTGCAATTGAAGTTCGCTCTATTCCTGATGGTCGGCTATATTGCAGCTGTCATCTACGCTGGCATTGAATACCGCAACCAGAATGGCCGGTATATTTCTTACGGGAAGGCGTTTCAGCATGGCTTTATCATGGTGGTGACCGGCATGGCATTGGGAACAGTATTCAATATGTTGTTATACCACGTAATCGACCCGGACCTTCCCCAGAAGTTGTTGGATGCATCCATGGAAAATACCAGGGCTATGATGGAATCCTTCGGAACGCCGGCAGATGCCATTGATGATGCCATGGCAAAGGCAGAAGAAAGCGCTGCAGGGAATTTCACCGTCATGGGTCAGATCAAAGGCTTCTTTATTGGCTTGATCATCAACGCAATTATTATTTCTATTACCTCCCTCATCGTTCGTAAGACCGAGCCGGTAGATCTTTAGGATGGACATTTCGATTGTTATTCCTGCCAAGGACGAATCTGAGTCCTTACCTGAATTGTGTCAGTGGATCACCCGTGTGATGAGCGAACATCGCTTCTCATACGAGGTGATCTTCATTGACGACGGGAGTACCGACGGCACCTGGGAGCAGATTCGCGCCATCGGCGCAAACGACCCGGCGATCAAAGGCATCAAGTTCAATCGCAACTTTGGTAAGTCGGCCGCACTGCATACCGGCTTCAAAGCGGCGCAGGGCGACGTGGTGATTACCATGGACGCAGATCTGCAGGACAGCCCGGAAGAGATTCCGGCGTTGTTCACGCTGATCAAAGAAGGTGGATTTAACCTCGTGTCGGGATGGAAGAAGAAGCGCCATGACCCGATCTCGAAGACCGTTCCTTCCAAATTCTTTAACCTGGTTACCCGCAAAATCTCCGGCATCGAGCTGCATGATTTCAACTGCGGACTAAAGGCCTATCAAAATGTGGTGGTGAAAAACATCACCGTATATGGGGAGATGCACCGTTACATTCCGGTGCTGGCCAAATGGGCGGGCTTTACCCGCATCGGTGAAAAAGTAGTGGAACACCGGGAGCGGAAGTACGGACAGACGAAGTTTGGATGGGAGCGCTTCATGCGCGGCTTTCTCGATTTGTTGTCGATTACATTCATTGGCCGCTTCGCCAAACGCCCCATGCACTTCTTTGGGTTCTGGGGCTTTCTCTCTTTTCTGTTGGGTTTCTTCTTTACCGTGAAGATCCTGTGGGACAAGGTGGACTCCGTGTTCATCAGCAAGATTCCGCTGAAGCGGGATGTTGCCGAGCAACCAATATTTTATCTCGCCCTGGTGGCGGTGATACTGGGTACGCAACTATTCCTCACCGGTTTTCTGGCCGAGTTGATTGCACGCCAAAGTATTTCCAAAAAAGATTATCTGGTGATTGATCGGGTGGGGTACTAGTAAGTATAAGGGAGGTTAGTTCGATCACCTATACACTACAGCGGATATTCGTTACACCCAAGCGGTTGAAGATGCTTCGCCTGATGCGTGCGAAGCCCGGATATATTTATAAGATGAGTGTCTTCAAGGGCTCGAAAGAACTTGACATCCTGCTCGAGTAAGTAAATTATTTAGGTACCCCGGTCTATTGCCTTGCGAACTTCACCAAGGGGGCTATATCATTTTGGTCAGCGGTTCTTATCGCCTGGAGATAGTGCTTCCTGGCATTTTGTGTACTATTATCTTTAGCGCCCCAGGAAAAAACCGGGAGCTTGAAAATCTTGCTCACGACCAGGTCAGCCATCAGTCGGGAGTGCCTCCCGTTGCCATTCGAGAAGCAGTGAATGGAGACAAGGCGGTGTTTGAATCGAATAGCGGTTTCGTCAGGATCGTAAGTACCGTGGTCAATCCAATAGCGGCAATCTTCAAGCAGTGACTTTAACTGAATGGGTATCTGGTTTCGGTCGACGCCAAGGTTCTTGTTGGTCTTTCTGAATTCACCTGCCCAGGCCCAGACCTCTTCGTACATTTTTTTATGAACCTTTCTGATAAATGTTTCGGTGAGTATTTCTTCTTTGTTGAACCTGTGCGTCACCGTCCATTGTATGGCTTTTTCAATATTGTATTGTTCAAATTCATCCAACTCTCCACGAGTTGTGACGGTGGAGATAAGTAAACCCTCCTTTTCTTCTTCTTCCAGGGGAGTTTGTCCGTCAACGAATTCAAGATCTAATCCCATAAGTAGCGTGGCATTTCACTTTTTAGTTCATCAGCAAGTTCACGCACTGCCTTTTCAATTCTTTCTTTGCTTACCCTTTGATCTTCCAGTTTCATCGTGTTGTCAGTCCGCAGCACGATTTTTCGGGCAACTGCAAGTGCCTGCTGTTCCAACAGGCTTTCTAAGGAATTGCCCTTCGGCACAAAACCGTAAACCAATTTCATTTCCAGCGCCTGTGCTACTTCGCGTAAGGTCTTCAGTGTTATGGTGCCATTTGCCTCGCGCCCTTCCATCTCCTGTACACTTTGAGCCGTAATTTTGAGGCGTTCACCTATTTGGCGGAACGATATTCCCAATGTGGTACGAATGGCATGAATCCAACCCTTGGTTGGTGGGTCAGGAATATTGGTGAGTCCCATCAATTTCTCTTCCAATTGATGGATTTGAAGCTTTTTTGCGTTTTTCATAAGGCTATGACCTGATAAATACTATGTAAATATCAGTATATAACCTGATATATGCAAGGTGATTTTCAGGATATAGCCTTAAAAAAGGCTGATTCGAGTTGGGCTAGCTCGCCCTCAACGCCTGATCCAAATCCCGGATCAAGTCATTCACATCCTCCAGACCGACGCTAAGCCGGATCAGGTTGTCAGGTGTGGGTGAGTCGGGGCCCTCAACTGACTTTCTGTGTTCCAGCAGACTTTCCGTCCCACCCAGACTGGTGGCGTTGGTGAACACTTTCACACGTCCGGCCACATGCACGGCTTTACTTTTATCACCCTTCACCAGAAACGATACGATGGCACCAGGTGCTTTCATCTGACGGGATGCAATGGCATGGCCCGGATGTGAAGCCAGTCCGGGGTACAACACGCGCTCCACCGCAGGATGACTGCTCAGGAATGCGGCTATCGCTTTGGCATTCTCCACGTGCTGTTTCATGCGCGGTGCCAGTGACCGGATGCCACGGAGGAGCAGCCAGCAGTCAAACGGACTCGGTACGGCCCCGCCAATGTGTTGAATGAAACGAATCCGTTCCCACCATTCATTTTTCTCGCGGGTGATTAATGCGCCACCGGTAAGGTCACTGTGCCCTGCGAGGAATTTCGTAGTGCTGTGCATGACCATGTCGGCTCCGAGCAACAACGGATTTTGCAAAGCCGGTGTAGCGAAGGTGTTGTCAATAGCTGTGCGGATGCCCAGCGGTTTGCACACTGCGATGATCGCAGCGAGGTCGATGATATTCAGTTGTGGGTTGGTAGGAGACTCTGACCATACCAGGCGGGTGTTGGGCTTCAGGGCAGCATGCAGATTTTCAATGCGGGTGAGGTCTGCGAAAGTGACTTCGAGTCCCCAGGGCATAAAGAGATTTTTGAGCATGGACCGCACACCGGAATAAACATCGATGTTGGCGATGACGTGGTCGCCGGGTTTGAGGCTGAAGAACACCGCCTGTGCGGCGGCACTACCGCTGGCGAAAGCGGCTGCATCGGCGCCATGCTCCAGTTGCGCGAGTGTAAGTTCCACTTGTTTGCGGGTGGGGTTGCTTTCGCGACTGTAGGTAAATCCTGTGGGCGCCTCACCGGTGGGAGGGTAGTGGAAGGTGGTGGAGAGGTGAATCGCCGAGGTAACGTCCGGAGAGCTGCCCGGCACATGTCCTGCCTGCGCGCTGATGGTTTCAAAACTATGGTCCATGGCGAATCTTTAAGGTGTTTTTGTAAAAGTACGGTTTGGCAACGGTATCTGACGAGACCTTTAGTACTCCCTAAAATATCGGGAATCATTGAAGTATACCATTTGTAGGCGCCTCCCGGGAGGCGCCGGTAGCGAAAACGTCTTAATTTTGTATTAACCTCCCGTACACCTATGATCTGCCGGATTTTCACCTGCACTTTAGCCATCGCCTGCATGGCCGCATGCAACCCGCCCGCCACTACACAGGAGGCTGTTGCCGATACGATCCGGCAGGAAGCACCCGCCGGAGATAATCTCATCACCCGGGAGGTAACCTTCAAAGATGTCAACGCCGTCGAAGGCAATGTCTCCCTGGTATTTACGGACGCCCGGGGTGAGGAGGTGTGGATCGCGAGGATGGAAGACACAGTTGATCGATCCATGTTTTGTACCAGCGAAGAAAATCCCGGAACTCCTTTTCCTGTCATCAAGGCCCGATCCGATGTCCAGGGCAAGACATTTAATATCACCTATCGCATCGAACTTTCTGATGACAATCCGGCTGCCCAGATGGTGCAGGTACCGGTGCTTGTGCGTGCGCAACCTGTAAACAAATAACCATGGCTCGTATTTTTTGTCTGCTGTTGATGCTGATGTGGCTTGGGTGCTCGAAACAGCCCGGCTCCATACCAGAG
>DNZD01000331.1 GCA_003504855.1 Cytophagales bacterium | reverse complement strand
AGCCCATGTCCAGCATCCGGTCTGCCTCATCGAGGATCAGGTGCTTGAGGTGCTCGAGTTTAACAGTGCCACCGGCCAGCAAAGCAATGAGTCGACCGGGCGTTGCAATTACAATGTCGGCACCATGGTCCAATGCTTTGCGTTGTTGGTCCCAGGTTGCTCCATCGCCGCCGCCATACACCGGAATTGAACTCACGCCGCAGAAGTAAGCAAATCCTTCAATCTGCTGATCGATCTGTTGGGCAAGCTCGCGTGTGGGAGCGATTATCAGGGTATTGAGATGCCGGTGGTCGGTATTGATAATCTTATGCAGGACCGGAAGAATATAGGCTGCGGTCTTTCCGGTACCGGTTTGTGCGCAGGCAATGATGTCTTTGTTCTGAAGAATCACCGGGATGGCCTGCTCCTGGATGGGTGTAGGCTTGGCATACCCCATTGAGTCCAGGCCTTCCTGTAACTTGGAGTCAAACTGAAAATCGTGGAAGGTCAAAAGAAAAGGGTTAGTCGTTAGCGGGCATCAATCATTTCAAATCGCGTATAAGGTACCAGCGCCTTAGGCACGCGAATGCCATCCGGAGTTTGGTTGTTTTCCAGCAAAGCTGCTACAATCCGCGGCAATGCCAAAGCGCTGCCATTCAGGGTATGCAGGGGCTGGGTCTTGCCTTCTTTATTTTTAAGGCGAAGTTTCATCCGGTTGGCCTGATAGGTCTCGAAGTTGCTTACCGAGCTTACCTCCAACCAACGTTGCTGTGCCGCGGCAAATACTTCCATGTCAAATGTCTGTGCCGAATTGAAACCCATATCTCCCCCGCAAAGCAATAATTTCCGATAAGGCAACTCCAGTTTTTCCAACAAGCTTTGTACATAGGAACACATCGCATCCAGCGTTGCGTACGACTCTTCCGGCTTCCGGATCTCTACAATTTCCACCTTATCAAACTGATGGAGGCGATTGAGTCCCCGCACATGGGCGCCCCAACTACCCGCCTCGCGACGAAAGCACGGCGTATAACCAACGTTGCGCACGGGTAAGTCCTGCTCCGTCAGGATGACATCGCGGTACAGGTTTGTAATTGGAACTTCAGCCGTAGGAATAAGATACAGTTCGTCTTCGGTGATGTAATACATCTGCCCTTCCTTGTCCGGCAACTGGCCAGTACCGTAGCCACTGGCTTTGTTCACCACGATGGGTGGCTGAACTTCGCGGTAACCTTGTTGGGCAGCTTCATCCAAAAAGAAATTGATCAGCGCCCGTTGGAGTTTGGCTCCTTTTCCTTTGTAGACCGGAAAACCCGCGCCTGAAATTTTATTGCCGAGGTCAAAGTCTATGATGTCATACTTTTTGATCAGGTCCCAGTGCGGCAAAGCATCTGCCGGTAAGGCGGGGATATGGCCATGGGTGTGGACAGTAATATTATCTTCGGCGCCCTTTCCAGCCGGGACGTCCTTTGAAGGCACATTGGGAATCAGGTACAGGATACGCTGTAACTCTTCCTCGGCTGCTGCCATTTCCTGACCAATCTCTGCCGCCGATTTTTTGCTGGTCGCCATTTTGGCAATCATTTCATCTGCCTCCTGCTTCTTGCCAGCCTTCATCAAAATGCCAACTTCTTTCGATATCCGGTTTGACTCACCCACCACCGCATCATATTGCTGCTGCTTTTCGCGACGCACTTTATCAACGGCTAATGCCTGATTGATCAGGGATTCCGCATCGCGCATATTTCGCTTCTTCAAGCCTTCCAGCACCAGCTCGGTATTCTCCCGGATTACATTTATCTGCAACATGATTTATTTGTCTTGGGGCCCAAAATTACAAACCTTATTGGTAAACCTGCTGATCATGGTAACTACGCCTTTAGACGGATAATTTTCGACCCATAATTTGAAAATCAGGCAATTTGACCTATACTTGCAATGTCAATAAGGCCCTTCCGGTCTTTCTCTATAGATAAATTCAACTTTTACTGGTTAATCGATAACGAAGTTTTGGTATTTATTTCGGATCCCCTCCGAGTTCTCTAGTGACCTTCTAATTCAATCTCGTAATAACTACTTTTTCTAATCCTACATGTATACAATCGACGACCTCAATGTGAGGCTGCTGTCTGAATTAAAGGACATCGCAGAAGAAATGGGCATCAAGAATGCCAAGAAGCTGGCCAAACAGGATCTTGTATATAAGATTCTCGATCAACAAGCCAAGACGGAAGCGCCCGCCGCCCCGGCTCCGGCCAAGAAAGGTGCTGCCAACCAGGATGACGATCGCAAGATGCGCCCCCGCCGCCGCGAAAACGTAACGCCGCCACCAGCAGGTCGAGGTCAACAAAAATCAGCTGCCGCCGATGAAGTCATGCGGTCTGCCGATATCGAAATTGAACAGCCAACACCGCCCCAAGAGGATGCTCCTCATTCACCTCCTGCACCCGCGCCTCCCGCACCGGCACCCCAGGCAGCACACGGTCACGAGGCCCCGCCCCGCGAGTTCCAGCCCGACCGTCAACAACAACAGCGCATTTCCAACATTAAAGACTTTGATGGTGCCGTTACCAGCGAAGGTGTGCTTGAATTGATGCAGGATGGATACGGTTTCCTCCGTTCATCTGATTATAACTACCTGGCCAGCCCCGACGATATTTATGTGTCACCCTCCCAGATCAAGTTGCTGGGCCTGAAAACCGGTGATACCGTGCGTGGCCAGATCCGCCCGCCGAAAGAAGGAGAGAAATATTTCGCCCTGGTTAAGGTGGACAACGTTAACGGCAAGACATCTGAAGAAATCCGTGATCGGGTAGCTTTTGAATACCTCACCCCGTTGTTCCCAAATGAAAGACTGAAGCTCAGCACTACGCCTGACAACATGTCTACGCGGATTCTGGACCTCTTCTCTCCCATTGGTAAAGGTCAGCGCGGAATGATCGTGGCCCAGCCCAAAACGGGTAAGACAGTTTTGCTGAAGCAGATTGCCAATGCCATCGCTGAAAATCACCCGGAAGTATACCTGATCGTATTGCTGATTGACGAACGTCCTGAAGAAGTTACGGATATGGCACGCAGTGTTCGTGCGGAAGTAATCGCTTCTACCTTTGATGAACAGGCCGACCGGCATGTGAAAATCGCGAGCATTGTACTCGAAAAAGCCAAGCGTATGACCGAGTGCGGCCACGATGTGGTGATTCTGCTTGATTCTATCACCCGCCTGGCGAGGGCCCACAATACGGTGGTTCCTTCATCCGGAAAAATCCTGTCGGGTGGTGTGGATGCCAATGCACTGCACAAACCCAAGCGTTTCTTTGGTGCAGCCCGCAAAATCGAAAACGGCGGCTCCCTGACCATTATCGCTACCGCGTTGATAGATACCGGATCGAAAATGGACGAGGTTATCTTCGAAGAATTTAAGGGAACCGGCAACATGGAATTGCAACTCGATCGCAAGCTTTCCAACAAGCGCATTTATCCGGCTATCGACGTTCCGGCTTCTGGTACACGCCGAGAAGATCTCCTCATGAAGGAAGACGAACTCGCACGTGTGTGGATCCTGCGCAAGTACATGAGTGACATGAACTCCATTGAAGCCATGGAATTTCTGCAGAGCAAAATGAAGGGGACCCGCAACAATCAGGAGTTTCTGATCTCGATGAACGGATAACCGAATCATAATTCATAATAAAGAGCGCAGCCCAGGTTGCGCTTTTTTTATTCCCGCACAAAACGCCCGCCGGTATAGGTGTAATAGAATTCCATCGCTTCCTGGGATTGGGTGTTGGCAACCAGTACCAGAAATTTTACAATACCCTGATCCAAAAGGTCTCCCATGGGAACATCCAGGGTGGTTGACCTGGCCGGATCGAACCATACCCGGGTGGTTCGCTTTTTCTCATCATTCTTCTGATCATAGACAATGATATCCACCGGAATCCGGTCTTTGAATGGCAAGGCGATCTTTACTGATCGCTCCGGATCAGGTGCTTTGCGCACTGGTGGCGGTGTCAAAAACGTAACTTGTTGCGTCACCAGAGGCACCAGCCCAAAATCTTCCCGCTCGACTGCATATACCCTATAGGTGTATAGGCCTTCCTTGATCAGTGAGTCTGCAACCTGATAATCAAACTTTGGTTTTCCATACGCGTTCCGTACCACCACTTCTTCGCGGATAAGCGAAGGTTGGCCCTGGCCGAACCACCGATACACCCGGAATGACTGCCAGTCATTGATGCGGTCATCTGCATGCCAACGCATGCTAAATGCGCGCTGCTGTTGCACCAACGACGCGTAGGTAGAATCACTTTGAGTCTCCTGGTAAGGAAACCCGTGGGCTTTTGACGCCAGCTCAATATTGAAGTCGCAGGCATCACCCAAAAACCCGTCAATATTTACGAGATAAGAAATACCGGGTCGCAAAGAATCCATTTGAATATAGGCGTCTTCCCTCCGGATGCGATTGATGCAACGAAGAATGCGATAGGTTGCAATTTCACAGGGATTGCCCTCGATAACAATCGCCTGCACGCCGAGGTTGTCAGTGCATTGTTGTGCCGAGACGTTGATGAAGTAGCGGCCCGGGACAGGGACCGTGAATTCAAACCACTGATCATTGTGATAGACGATGCACTTGCGGGTGAGTGCCTTGTTGACGCAATCCCACTCAACCGACGAACCTGCCGTGGTAGACCTTACTGATCCCTGGTCGAGAGCAAGCCTCACTCGTCCACGGATGCTATTGTTTTTTACCTGCCCAAATGCTGCACTGCAGCAAAAGCCAACCAGGACGAACATCAGACAACGTTTCGTCATGGAATCAATTTACTTTTTCTTTCTCTCGTGGAACGCGCCCTGGAATGTTGGATCCTCCAGTCGCTTCTGCCTATCCACTTCCCTCGCAATTTCCTTCGCCTCTGCCTCCGGGGTGGGCGGAATCTCTACTTCCGAAGGAAGTTTCTTGGCCTTGATCTTCTCCTTAATAAGTTTCTCGATACGGCGGATGTGAAATACTTCTGCTTCCGTCAACAGGGTAATGGCTTCACCCGTCTGAAAAGCGCGGCCTGTGCGCCCAATACGGTGCACATAATCTTCATAGCGTTGTGGCACATCAAAGTTGATCACGTGAGAGACATTGGCTACGTCGATGCCCCGCGCAGACACATCCGTTGACACCAAAACGCGCAGGTCTCCATTCTTGAATTCATCCATGGCGTTGATCCGGCTGTTCTGTCCCTTGTTTGAATGAATAACACGGGCAGGGCCCAGTCCTTTACGGTCAATAAACTTAAAAATATCAGTGGCTGATTCCTTCGTGCGGGAAAAGATCAGCACACGGCTAAACTTCTCACGGTCTTTCAAAAGGTAGTCTAATAAATTGATCTTGGTCTTGAGGTTTGGGGTATGATAACACGATTGCTCGACCTGTTGCGCCGCCATGACTTGTGGCGTGGCATCCACCCGAACCGGAAACTCCAGGAATTCGGCAGCAAGTTTTTCCACTTTCTCAGAGAATGTTGCCGAAAAGAGCAGGTTCTGCCGGCGAGGCGGTATTACTTCCAATATCTTCTTGAGCTGCTGCATGAATCCCATGTCGAGCATGCGGTCCGCTTCGTCCAGCACCAGGGTCTTTATCTGCTTCACTATAATCTCTTCCTTGTAGTAAAGTTCCATAAATCTGCCTGGCGTAGCGATGATCAGGTCAACACCTGCCTGGAGCTGCTCAATCTGGGTCTTTGGGCCAACACCGCCATACAAACCAACAATCCGAAGGTCTGTACGCGAAGCCAGCAACACCGCATGGGCTGCAACCTGCACCACCAACTCCTTGGTTGGAACCAGCACCAGCACCCGTGGGTCATTGCCCTGGGCATGTGACAATTTTTTGAGTAAGGGCAGTACATAGGCTGCCGTCTTCCCGGTGCCCGTTTGGGCAACCCCGATTACGGCCTGCCCTCCCAGCACCAACGGAACTACCTTTCGTTGAATCTCAGTGGGGTGCTGAAAGCCGGCCTCCGCTAACGCCTTGTATAGTGAAGGATTCAGTTTGAGAGACTCCCATGAATTATTTGCGGCTTCCAACACAATAGGATTTATATTTACTGTACAATGAACACCCGAATAGTAAACGCGAAGATAGTAAACGAAGGTAAGGTCGTTGAAGGTGACGTTCTAATACATGGCCAGCGCATCGAAAAGATCGGTAAACACCTAACCGACCCCGCTGAGCGTGTTATTGACGCGGATGGTAAATTTCTGTTCCCGGGGTTCATTGATGATCAGGTTCATTTTCGTGAACCCGGACTCACGCACAAAGGCACCATTTTCACCGAATCACGGGCTGCCGTGGCTGGTGGCATTACCAGTTACATGGAGATGCCCAACACAGCTCCGCCCACGTTCACCCAGGATCTGCTGGAGCAGAAATACGCCGTGGCCGCCAACGATTCACTGGCCAATTTTTCATTCTTCATGGGCGCATCCAATGACAACCTCGATGAAGTCTTGCGTACAGACCTGAATCAGGTATGCGGACTGAAAATATTCATGGGCTCCTCCACCGGCAATTTGCTGGTGGACGATCCGCGGGTATTGGAAGGATTCTTTTCACGCTTTCCTGGACTCATTGCCACGCATTGCGAAGACGAGGCTACGATCCGGAACAACATGGAGAAATTCAGAGAGCAATACGGCGAGCAGGTTCCAATCGAGTGCCATCCGCTCATCAGGAGTGCTGAGGGATGCTATGCCTCATCATCAATGGCCGTTGCATTGGCCCGAACTCATGGCACCAGATTGCATGTGCTTCATATTTCCACGGCCCGGGAAACGGAACTGTTTGACAATAGCATACCCCTTCATGAAAAAAAGATCACTGCCGAGGCATGCATCCATCACCTCTGGTTTAGTGATCAGGACTACAAACGATTGGGAACTGATATCAAATGGAATCCCGCCATCAAGACCGGACATGATCGCGCGTTGATCTGGAAAGCCCTGCTCGATGATCGTATCGACGTAATAGCCACCGACCACGCGCCACATACCATGGAAGAAAAAGCGCAGTCCTATTTCAAAGCGCCTTCCGGTGGCCCGTTGGTTCAACACAGCCTCGTGGCCTTAATGGAGAAGTACCACCAGGGAATGATCAGTGTGGAAGAAATTGTGCGCAAAGCAGCGCACCACCCGGCCATTTTATTTCGCATCAACGACCGGGGCTTTATACGTGAAGGTTATTTCGCTGATTTGGTATTGGTGGATCCCAATAAATCCTGGACCGTGCATAAGTCAAATATCCTGGCTAAGTGTGGTTGGTCGCCGTTTGAAGGACAGACATTCAAAAGCGCGATAACACAAACTTTTGTTTCAGGTCACCTCGCCTATGAAAATGACCAAATCATTGAGGGTTATGCTGGACACCGTCTGACCTTCAGAAACCCGTAAACCCTCGGGCACAAAAAATGCCGGCTTTTTACCGGCATCTAAGGGTGAAAGACGGGACTCGAACCCGCGACCTCCAGAATCACAATCTGGCGTTCTAACCAACTGAACTA
>DNZD01000290.1 GCA_003504855.1 Cytophagales bacterium | reverse complement strand
GTATGATGAAGACTTTCGCGGTGTACTGGCTTCCGGTAAACATGTGAATAAAACCCAGTTCTCAGAACTCCTTCATGCCACCAGTCAGCACATCAAGTTGGTGATCGAAGAATTGAGCGCTACCGTCAATGGTCCGATTGGCATTGTGCGAGGGCGCATCCATACTAAGAGTAAGTCTGGCACCAACATAGCAGGTTCCCGTTTCTTGATCGTGTACGTCTGGCGCAACAACGAGTGGAAGATCCTCGAGTCGCAGGAGACGATTATGCTGGAGGAGTGAAAAAACCACGGAGGCACCGAGGGCACGGAGGTTATTTGTTCGGAAAACAGTTGTGTTAATGAGTGCCAGCATCTGATAGTTTCAGGCATATTTACATGTGTTAAACGGAGAAATTACTGAAAAGATAATCGGATGTGCCATTGAAGTACATCGCGAACTTGGGCCTGGACTCTTGGAATCCGCCTATGAAGAGTGTTTGTGTTTTGTGCTGACAGAACATAACATTTCAACAAAACGCCAAGTGACTATACCACTAACTTTTCGAGGCAAAAAGGTGAATTGCGGATACCGGGCGGACCTCATAGTAGAAGAAAAGGTTATTTTGGAAATAAAGGCTATTGAGGCAATTAATGATCTCCACGTCGCTCAATTGTTGACTTACCTTAAAGTGACTAGAATGAGGACCGGACTAATTGTTAATTTCAATGTCCCAGTTCTAAAGCAAGGAATTGTTCGCCTCGTCAACTGAGAACACTTTTACTTGCATCAACAAGGTCGAAGGCCTTACTCCGTGCCCTCCGTGCCTCTGTGGTCCTTTAGTTTGCAAACCCATGTCCCGCATTTACCCAATCTGTTATGGCCTGCTTCTCGGCGGCCGTAAGAGCCGGTTGTGGTGACAAGGGCATTTTATTGAGCGTGCCCGTGACACACGAACCATTGATGCCGCTCCACGCACTCACAATTTTACAATCGGTGTCAAAGTTGTAACCCTTTTGGGTTTGTCCGTTCAGGTGACAACCGGATCCGCCGCAACGGGCGATTACCAGGTTCTTCACAGCCGTGAACTTGGGTCCGGCAGCTACGGGACTCACGACCACTGAGGTTGTCTGTGTACAACCATTGACATCTTTCACGCCAACAGTGTAGGTAGCAGGACTCAGGGCAGCAAAGTTGCCCGACGCCTGATAGGCACCATTGTTGATGTTGTAGGTGAAGCCTGTAGAACCGGTCGCACTTGCTGCGATACTTCCGGTGCCTGGCGTTACGCAATTGTTGGACGGTGTCGGTGTGGCAGTCAACGTGATGGTCGTGTTCTGACAAGGGTTGAGTGTGCCCACCGTAAACACGGCCGACCCGGTACATCCCGCAGTTGATTTGGCAGTTACTGTATAACTGCCTGCTGCCAATCCGGTAAACGATCCTGTCGCCTGAAAGGCTCCGCCATTGATACTATAGGTTAGCCCTGTTGCACCGGTAGCGCTGGCTGTGATCGAACCATTGCTTTGTCCGGTAGATGCTGCGGTGGCAGTTCCGGTTACTGCAATGGTAACGCCTGCACAAGGATTCACGGAGTTCACCGTGAATTGCGCAGAGCCAATACATCCCGCAGCTGACTTGGCAACAATGGTATAGACACCGGCTGCCAGATTGCTGAATGTTCCACTCGTCTGGTACGCACCATTATTGATGTTGTAGGTAAATCCGGTGCCACCAGATGCGGTTGCCGCAATGCTGCCATTGTTGGTTCCGGTTGTCGCTCCAGTAACTGTTCCCGTCACCGTGATGGTGACGCCAGCACATGGATTATTGCTGCCAAGTGCAACCTGCGTTGTGCCGGTACATCCACCGGTATTGGATTTGGCCGTGATCAGGTAATTGCCGCTCGCGAGTCCGGTGAATGTGCCGGTACTTTGAAAGGGCCCGTTGTTGATGCTATAGGTGAAGCCGGTACTTCCAGTTGCCGTCGCAGTGATGGTGCCATCACTCAATCCGGTGGTTGGATTGGTAGATGTGGTAGTGACAACTACTGTTACACCCGCACAAGGGTTATTCGCCGACAGGGTAATGGAAGTTGTGCCCAGACAGCCGGCGGCACTCCTGGCAGTAAGCTGATAGGTACCTGCAGCCAATCCATTGAAGGTACTATTGGATTGAAAGGCTCCGCCATTCAGGGAATAGGTGAATCCACTTCCTCCGATGGCATTGGCGACAATAATTCCATTGCTTTGTCCGAGGGTAGGTGAGGTGGTGGTGCCGGTGACCACGACTGTAACGCCGGCACAGGGATCAGTGCCGCTGAGTGTGGTATTGAAAGTGAACTTGCATCCATTGGTAGCATGCTGAGCTATCAGGGTATAGTTCCCCGCAGCAAGACCTGTGAATACATTCGAAGTCTGGGCAGTTCCATTATTGAGTGAGAACGTATAGCCTTGCGCATTGGTGAGTGATGCGGTAAGGGTTCCATCGGACAAACCCGTTGTGGGCTGTTTGGCTGTGGCGGTGAGTGTGATACCGGCACACGGGTCAATGCGGGTGAGGTGAACGGCAGTAGCAGTCGTGCACCCCCAAGAGTTCCTGGCGGTGATGGTGTATTTGCCGGAATCGAGACCAACGAATTTGCTGCTCGCCTGGAAGTCCGTGCCGTTGATGCTGTAGGTGAAGTATTTGGAGTTGCCTGCTGCGGCTACCTGGATGGTACCGTTCTTGAGCGCAGCCATGGGGTCGGTCGTGGTGGCCTCCACATTGAGTTCTACGCCGACGCAGGAGGGAGCGGGCTCATGAATGCAAGACAAAGGGAATGAGAGGGTTACAGCCAAAGACAGTGCGCGGAATAGAGTTGATCTCATGGGTGGTGAGGGTTTGCATCAGTTTCAATGTTGCAAAAAAGCCCTCCAATTTGCGGTATTCCAAACCCTGTTCGATAAGATGGTTGCAGCGGGAGTTTATTGGAAAAATGAGCCGGTGGAATGAATTGTGCCTCGTACTTCTTTACGGCTTCTTTTTCAGAACGATCTGCTCTGCCTGTTTGGCGATTACCTGGCCATAAAATTCCCGCAAGTGCAAGTATTCTGCAGGTTCAAAGTAAGTCTTATTGATTTGAAAAATACTGGTGATGCTTATCGTATTTCCCAGGCTATTCACATTGTATAGAAATCGGCCTGCATTGTTGGGAAGCACCAGGTTCATGTTTTTGGGAATTTCTTCCGGCGCATAACCTGGTGGCAAGGTCACCTGCACGGAGTAGGACTTGTCTATAGCGGTGGGATATTCAATGGGATATTCCCGCTTTTCCGACAGATACGGGTTTTGCTCCATTCTATCGGTGACAAAAGGATTGAAGTAGATAAGGTCATTGGCTGTGGTGCTATGGTCTGCCAGGGTAATCTGGTTGTTGTACCGCACCGGCTTACTGATGTCATCGCTATTTTGAATCTGACTGGATTTCACCTGCCACAGTTTCTTTTCATGCATCATTTTGTTAAAGGCTGCTGAATCATTTTTTGTTAAGTACTTACGAATCGCATAAGCCTCATATCCGTCATAGGTGTAACGCAAATCTCCCTGCAGCTGACCTTCCTCATCCATGGCAAAGGTTGCGGTGATGGTTGTCTTGGATTTGGCCCGTGAACCAATTCTTACCCATCCGTGATCAGTTCTTGAGATGATCAGACCTTCACCGTTGAGACATCGGGTAGGCAGAACATCAAACGGGAGAAGCTTTTCGGTGGCGTCCAGGAGATACCCCCGGTCTTTGATCCTCGCCATGCAGATCATATAATTCAATTGACTCCATACCGCGAAATCTTTTTCAACCGGACCATGGTCCTTGGTGCTGAGCAGCACCCATTCGGTCTGGATACCTGCTTTTAACAGCATGGCGCAAAGCAACATGTTGAGATCAGCACTCGATCCCTTCTTTTTGTCAAACACTTCCTTCAACGGGTCCGGGAATATGTCCTCGACTTCTGTCCAGGAAAAATTCTTTTTCACGTAGTCGCAAATTAATGAGACCCGCTTCAAGGTATCCGGGGTGTCTTTGACCAGGGATGAAACGATCGGATCTAGAAAGGTAGCCTGCTCGGGTGCTTTACCGAATTCCGGAAGGTCAAGGAGTTCCTGATTATAGAGAAACCACGGTCCGCTGGACCGAAGAAAATTGATCTGACTCATGTATCCATCGGAATGAGGCATATAGGGCTCCCGGCGAAGGGCAGGAACATTGTCTGCGGTCCATTGATGTGCCTTAACCCAATAGCCATACATGGTTTGTTCGACAGGCGGTGCCTCTACCGGTGTTATCTGTCCGCGCAAATGGTATGGGTAGTTTCCTCTCCGTGGCATAAGTACCCAGTATTCGCTGTGCCTGACTGGAATGGTACGTTGAAAGTGCCAGCTCGGAAAGTTGATGGCAGTTCCGCTGGATAAGGTATAGGTAAACTCGATGATTGAGCCCACCCTCACCTGGGGCAGTGTGAACGTGAATTTACTGGCGTTCTTATTGATCTTTGTTTTGAAGACAGCCTCTTTAGGCATTTTTGTTTCTACCAACTTGCCATTCTCCAGGTTAAAGGTTGAAGCTTTCAGGTTTTGAATGCGATCCTCATTCCCTGCGAACCTGAACAGGATCAGGTTGACATCCGCCTGGTCGAGTCCGCCCGTCTTGAGTATTTTCATACGGACATGCCGATCGAGGTTGATCGCATCGTAATCGGGAATGGGATGGGAAGTTCCAAAATCAAACAAGACAACGGCTTCCGCGGTGGAATCTTCCGGGTAAACTGTCATTTGCAAATCTTCTGCAGGAATTTCCCCAAACCTGTAAGGGTCTTTTTGCGCATAGCAATGGGAGGAACAAAGGATGGCAATGCCGACAAGAACTACTTTGCTGATCATGATTTCAAAATATGCAATTTTCACTTTAGTTTAAATATCATGGTCAATATTTCAGGCCGCATCTACATCTGAAGTAGTATATGGTTCTTATGTATAAAATTTGTTAATTCAGGTAAATTCCTACCCCTATGACCCGTTCTATAGTTTGGCTGTTCGTGTGTTTTGTTTTGGTTCAATGTTCGAAGTCCGGTGATCCGGCGCCGGTGGCGGTGCAGCGGCTGCCGTTTGATGAGTTTGTGATGCAAACCAAGCTGGGCAGTGACACAGTGGCTGCCGGAAGCAAAATCTACTATTTCGATACCTGGGGAGTACTGCAGCCCAACACAACATCGCAGGATGTATGGCATTACTATACCACCGATGACGGTGCAGGTGTGATGCCGACGGGATGTACCCGGACGTACATCAAGACCGGCAGTCTGATTACGGCTACTGTTAAAGGTGCCTTGACCCGGGCAGGAGGGACCAAGGCAAATGACCTGAACTGGATGACAACCTTGAATTATACGGTGCACATCACGGCCAATACCAGCACGAAGGTGGTGTCAGGTGCGGTGATCGAGTTTACGGATTACGGACAAAAAATTGACTTCACGGATCTGGCAACATGTTCATTCACCAAGTTCAACGGTTGGGATGAAATGGTTTTGGGCGCCAGCAACATCACCGTGACCACCAACGACAATTTTACCCTGAAACTAAAGTGTGAGTTCAGGGAGCGGTTGAATTGAGTATGTTCTGTTCTGGCGCAAGTGTTCGCTCGTTTCGCAAAAAAGGATTTGGATTATTCCGATGGCGATCACTTGTGCCTTTCATGCTGCAAGTCTCCGGACTTGCTATTTATGAGGCAAGGCAGTCTGGAGACTGCCGTCATGGTAGAGCACAAATGATCGCTGTAAAGATAGTGTAAGGTTGTAGAGAGTTGGTTGGCGAACACTTCGCCCGTTTGCTGCTCTGACAATTGCGGCAATCACAATCACAATGCCCGTTTTGCTTATGATTACAATGGCCATGAGCTGGAATTAGAAATACAATATAGCGAGGATTGAGGAAGCATGCGAGCGCCACTCGGTGCTAACAGGGTAGTTGAATTACTGACCCGGGTGTATTATTTTAAATCAAAATTTACACCTCATGACCACCTATTCCCCGTATCCCGTCCGTTTAAACCCTTCTCCTTTGCTTTGGATATTCGTTTTGGCTGCAATCATGTTGGGGTGTAAGAAAGATGATCAGCCAACCTTGAACCTTACCACAAAAACAATCGAAGTACAGGGTGGAAGGACGACGGCCACCATAGGGATAGTTGCATCCGGTACGTGGTCAATTGAGGCAGATCAACCCTGGATTCACTTTTCTAAGACTTCGGGTACAGGCAACAGTACAGTTTCCTTTGATGTTGATCTGAATCCAGTACCTATTGGGAGGACAGCCAACCTTACCATCAAGGCCGACAATGTTGCAAATGCACAGATGGCTGTTGTTAATCAGTTGCCAGGTGATGCTATTGTCAAAGTCAGCCGACTCCAAACTGTTTTTTCTGCGCCGGAAAGTCTGCTGGATACAGTTAGAGTAGTTTCAAATACCTCGTGGACTGTCTCCGGAAATCCTTCGTGGCTCACGGTGACCCCGGTTAACGGTACAGGAAATACCACCCTCACATTGACCGCTCAGAAAAATACCGGCCTTACCAAGAGGCAGGCTAAACTCACCATCGCAGCATCAGGCTCGACAGTTTCTGCGAGTATTAACACCTTGCAGAATCCGCGGGTGGTGGTGGTGGCGGGTGGTAATTTCAATGGTTCAAATCTCAATCAGTTATTCGCGCCATCATCCGTATTTATGGACAGCCAGGGGAATTTGTTTATTGCCGATGGATTCAACAACCGTGTTGTAAAATGGACACCAAACAGTAAACAAGGGATAGTGGTGGCTGGTGGTAACGGAGTTGGTAACAACCCGGATCAACTGTATGGCCCGCATGGTGTTGCGGTGAATAATGCCAACGGTGATCTGTATGTTTCAGACACCCAGAATAGCCGTGTTATGAAATGGACACCTGGCAGTACGTTTGGTGTTGTTGTAGCGGGGGGAAACGGGGTGGGCAGCAATCTTAATCAGCTTGCAACACCGGTGGGCATATATCTTGATGCAAGCAAAAACTTATACGTATTGGAATCAGGCAATCATCGCATTACCAAGTGGGCACCTGGGGCTACTTCGGGAGTTAATGTACTGGATCTGGTAGTAACGGAAACAGCTGTTTCGTTTACGTTGGATTCAAACGGAAATATCTATGTAGGTTCAGGGTTGGGCGCGAACGTGACCCGGTATGCACCCGGATCATCAATTGGCACAGTTATAGCCGGAGGAAATGGGGTTGGAACCGGGCTGAATCAAATCGATGCGCCTTCCGGAATCTGGATTGACAATACCAATTCTGTTTACATTTCTGAGCAGGGTAACCATCGTGTTGTCAAGTGGACGCCGGGAGCCTCTTCAGGAATCGTCGTTGCCGGGGGCAATGGCCAGGGGGTTGATTTGGATCAATTGGCAGCTCCCTCTGCCTTATGGATAGCTGACAATGGAGATTTGTATGTCGTCGAACAACAGGGTAACCGGGTGGTCAAGTGGTTAAAGTAACTACTCTCGCGCTAGTGTTCACAGGAAAGTTTAGTGAGTTCACAGAATTTGGTTTGCGACACTTGCGTCAGTATGGTGACGCGACTGGCGCAAGTGTTCGCTGTTTGCGCAATTACGGTGTAGGGTTATTTCAATGGCGATCAC
>DNZD01000255.1 GCA_003504855.1 Cytophagales bacterium | reverse complement strand
CTTTGAGGAGATTGAATACACGGATGCGGCCTATGAAGCCGAGCTGGAACGCATCCGCACCAAGTTCACCCCGCTGGTAAAGATTTGTAAGGAGTACGGCACCGCCATGCGGATAGGTACCAACCACGGCTCCCTCTCGGACAGGATTATGAGCCGGTATGGGGATACTCCGCTGGGTATGGTAGAGTCGGCGCTGGAATTTCTCCGCATTTGCGAAGACCTGAACTACTACAATGTGGTGCTCTCGATGAAAGCAAGCAACCCGCAGGTGATGATTCAGGCCTACCGGCTGCTGGTGCAGAAGCTGGACGAAGAACAATTGAAGCCATACCCATTGCACCTCGGCGTCACCGAGGCAGGCGATGGAGAGGATGGACGCATCAAATCTTCTGTTGGCATCGGAACCCTGCTCGAAGATGGCCTGGGAGATACTATCCGGGTATCCCTGACCGAAGAGCCAGAAGCTGAAGTTCCCGTTTGCATTGAGCTTGCCGATCGCTACAAGACCCGTTCGCCACACGCCCCAATTCCTGAAATTCAACAGTATCCGGTTAATCCATATGCTTACACCCGCCGGGAATCCCGGACCGTCGCACTGATCGGTGGACATCAGGTGCCCCGCGTAGTGGGCGACTTGTCGCACCGGGATACCATCACCCCTGCATCCTTGTTTGCATTTGGATATCAATACGCGGTAGCCCTCGACAAATGGAATATCACCGACATGGCCTGCGATTATGTCTACACCGGACTCAAACCGGTAGACTTTGACATCCCGGGAACTTTGGCTGTAATCTGCGACCATGCCCTGTGGGTGAAACAAAAATCCAGATTGCGGACGTACCCCATGTTCACCCTGGCCGAATTCAAGGCAGCGGCTGAAAAGTCCAGCGAGGTCAACTTCGTCTCAGCATCGCTGTCCGGAATCACGGATGAAAACCTCCGGCTCTTGCAGGCTGACCCGACTGTTGTCTTGGTGATTGAAACCGCAAACCTGCATGGCTATGCGGAACAGCGAAGGCTATTTGTAGACCTGATGGTCAAGGGGGTGACCTTGCCGGTCATTGTGCGGCGCTCGTATCAGGAATTACCTGCTGAACGCTTTCAACTCTTCGCCGCAACCGATCTGGGTGGCCTGTTGATTGACGGTCTGGGTGATGGAGTTTGGATTTCCGCCCACGGTTGTGGATCCGATAAGTTTATCAACGAAACGGCATTCAATATCCTGCAAGCTACCCGCACCCGTATTTCCAAGACAGAATATATTTCCTGCCCATCCTGTGGCCGCACCCTTTTTGATCTCCAGGAAACGACAGCCAAGATCAGGTCCAGGACCAACCACCTGAAAGGAGTGAAGATCGGCATCATGGGATGTATCGTCAACGGTCCGGGTGAAATGGCTGATGCAGACTACGGCTATGTGGGTTCAGGACCTGGCCGGATTACGTTGTACCGGAGTAAAACCGTGGTGAAGAAGAACGTGCCCTCTGCGCAGGCGGTGGATGCCCTTATTGATCTGATACGTGAAGACGGAAACTGGATTGAATCTACTGATTTGCAATAACCTATGGACCCTCAGCTGCAGCAACCGGAGAACACCAAAAAGAAATTATCACTGCGTGAATTCCTTTCCCTGGGAGAGGTAGGAGGATATTTCTTCCGACGAAAGGATCCCAATCGTCCCAGCAACATCAACCTCCGGATGATGCATGGTGTCAACAAACTCTCCATCATCATTTTTCTCCTGGCCGTGATTTATATGATCACCAAGCGCTTGTTTCTGTGAATATTGAGTCCTTCCGGGCGTATTGCCTCGCCAAACCTGGCGCTGACGAGACCTTCCCATTTGGCCCTGATACGCTCGTATTCAAGGTGAGAGGCAAAATGTTTGCCTTAACCAACCTGGAGAACTTTGAAGGAGTGAACCTAAAGGTCGATCCGGAATACGGTGCTGAGCTCCGCGAGCGTTATGAGTTTATTATTCCGGCTTATCACATGAACAAGAAGCACTGGATCACGGTGCAAATCAGAAACGGTGTCCCTGTCCAATTACTCAGAGAGCTCATTGATCAATCTTATAACCTGGTGGTGTCAGGTCTTAGTAAAAGTGAAAAGTTAAGTCTTGGTATTTAAATTATTGATTATCAATATTTTAAATTGGTTACTTTTAAGCCTTAAAACGGATTAGTTGGGGTTAATTCTTTAATTTTGTTGATTGCGTATTAATGTACCCATGATCCGGGCTTTCTTATTTGGTGTTGGTTTAATTCTCTTGCTGGGAGCTTGTACCCAGCGGTTGATTTGCCCTGCCTATCAGAGTGCATTTATCTACGACAAAGACGCCCTCAAAAAGAAGTTCAGCTACCTGTCCGAGGACTCTACCCCCAGGCGGATTTTGACCGCATCGACCTCTAAAAGCAATCGCTACCTGGTCGCAGTTCCGGAGTCTTACCGAAAGAAGTTCAGAAAGATGCAGACAGTGGAAATGACCCCTGTGTACCCGGTGATCCCGGACTCATTAAAGGAGGAAAAGGGTGCCGAATTTGAGCTGGCTGAGTCCGACCCGAATGACAGTTCCACTATGAAGAAGGAACCCGCAGACAGCGTGTATGCGATTACCAGGACCAAGGAGAAGTACAACCTGGATCAGGACATTTATATGTGGTACTTCCGGGACTTGCTGGTTTTGCCTGATGTGCGTGCAGCCATGGATCAGAAGGAGAAGGCAGGCCGTGAGGTAAAGACGGCAGCCACCAAAAAGTCAAAGGGTGGATTTTTTAGCAATCTTTTCAAGAAGAAGATACAGGCTCCAGTAGATTCAACCGCTACCGGGAATAAGCCGGTTGGTCAGGTAGCGCCCAAGGAAACACCGAAGAAGCGGGGCGGACTCTTCAAGAAGAAATCTGCCGACCCTATCGACAAGAAGAAGGAAGACGGCGACGGCTTCTAATCAAACAAACTCAGGTTACCGAATTGATCAGCTGCCGGTGCGGGCATGATGATGAGACGGCTATTGCGCTCCGGCTGATTGACCAGTGATGACACGGAATAGTGTTCTAATGTTGGATAGTATGCCTTTAGCTGAGTCATCAGGAATGGCTCGTCGGGTTTGGTGATCCATTCCCTTTCGTTTTGGGGATCCAAAATCACCGGCATGCGTTCATCGATCATGGATACGTTGCTGTCTGCAGGCCGGGTGATGACCGAGAACGTATGGTGGATTTCGTTGGATTCATCTTCGTATTCTTCCCAGAGTCCGGCCATACAAAACATCCCTTTATCCTGGGTAACAAACCGGTAGGGAATGCTGGTCTTTTTCCCCGTTCTCTTCCAGGCATAGAATCCATCTGCCGGAATCAGGCAGCGATGGTCACGTAATTTCTTTCTCAGTACGGGTTTTTCTTCAAGCGTTTCAATCCGTGCATTGATAATCTTTTCCCCGACGGGCTTTTTGTTGG
>DNZD01000021.1 GCA_003504855.1 Cytophagales bacterium | reverse complement strand
GGAATCGTATTCTCCCTGAATTATGGGTTTGAGATACTGAAGTCCATTGGATTGGTACCCTCAGTTATCAAAGCAGGCTATGGGAATATGTTTCTTAGTCCGTTATTCCGGGAGGCCTTTGTTAATACAATAGGAGTGCCATTGGAACTGTATGATACGGATGGAGCTACCGGTGCGGCGTTGGGTGCTGGCATCGGTGCGGGTGTGTACTCAACTTACCAGGATGCATTCCGTGGGCTGAAACAAACAGGTATCGAGGAGCCGGTCGATCATCTCCGCGAAAAATATTTACATTCATACCACCGATGGGAAACCATATTGAATAACGCACTATGAAAAAATCAACTTCAGGAAGCGCCTACTTCAAGGGCATTGATAAGATCAGGTACGAAGGTCCCAAGACCGATAATCCGCTGGCGTTTCGCTTTTATAATGCTACAGCTAAAGTAGGCAAGAAGACCATGGAGCAACACCTGCGTTATGCCATTGCGTATTGGCATTCATTCGGGGGCACAGGTGGAGATCCTTTCGGGCAGCCCACCAAAAATTTTCCATGGCTTCAGCAACAGGATGCCGTTGCACGGGGCAAGGATAAAATGGATGCGGCTTTTGAGTTTATGACCAAGATTGGTGCGCCTTACTATTGCTTTCACGACTACGATATTGTTGACGAGGCGCCAACGTTACGTGAATCAGAGAGAAGGCTTCAGGCCCTGGTGGAGTATGCAGGCCAGAAACAAAAGGAGTCTGGTGTGAAATTGCTTTGGGGAACTGCCAATTTGTTTTCCCATCCCCGCTACATGAACGGCGCGGCTACCAATCCTGATTTTCAGGTAGTATGTCACGCTGGCGCCCAGGTGAAGAACGCCATTGATGCCACCGTTGCCTTGGGTGGAGCCAATTACGTCTTCTGGGGCGGAAGAGAGGGATACCTTACCCTGTTAAATACAGACATGAAACGCGAGCAGGAACATCTCGCTACTTTCTTGCACATGGCCCGGGACTATGGAAGGAAAAATGGATTTAAAGGAACATTCCTTATCGAACCAAAACCCATGGAACCCAGCAAGCATCAATATGATTTTGATGCTGCTACCGTGTTGTCATTCTTGCGTCAACATGACCTGATGGATGACTTTAAACTCAACCTGGAAGTAAATCACGCTACCCTGGCACACCATACCTTTCAACACGAACTTCAGGTAGCTGCGGATGCAGGCGTATTGGGAAGCATGGATGCCAACCGCGGTGACTATCAGAATGGGTGGGACACCGACCAGTTTCCTAACAACGTTTACGAACTTACAGAAGCGATGTTAGTCGTTCTGCAGGCTGGGGGCTTTACTACCGGCGGGATAAATTTTGATGCGAAGACCCGACGTAATTCTACCGACCTCGTCGATATTTTTCACGCCCATATCGGCGGGATGGATGCCTTTGCCCGGGCTTTGTTGGCGGCCCATGCCATTTTGGAAGATGGTGAATACCTCAAACTCCGCAAACAGCGGTATGGTTCATTCGATTCAGCCAAAGGCAAACAGTTTGAAGCCAACAAGATAAGCCTCGCTGAACTGCGCAACCTCGCACTCGACTGGGGAGAACCCACGCAGATCAGCGGACGACAGGAGTACTTTGAAAACATACTCTCGCGGTTTGTCTGATGTCAGTGAACCGTAGGGTAGTGGTTCTGCAGTCTAATTACCTTCCGTGGAAGGGATACTTCGACCTGATTCGCAGGGCCGATCTTTTTGTGTTCTATGATGATGTCCAGTTTACCAAAAATGACTGGCGCAACCGGAATAAGATCAAGACACCTGCAGGAGCCGACTGGATCAGCATCCCCTGTGGCACTAACCTCAAGCGATTGATTCAGGAGGTTCAGCCATCCAATGCGGATTGGCAGCGCGATCACTGGAGACGCATTACTGAATGCTATGGGAATACACGGTATTTCAGCCTCTATAGGCCATTTTTTGAAGATTTCTACCTGGGCAGAACGTGGACTAATCTCTCTGAACTCAACCAGTATCTCATCAGGCATATTGCCCAGGATATGCTCGGGATACAAACGGCTTTTGAGCAGTCTTCGAAGTACAGCCCGGATGGTATACGTCAGGACCGCCTGCTGGACTTGCTACGTAAGACAGGGGCCACGGAATACCTTTCAGGTCCAGCCGCCAAGGCTTATATTTCGGAAGAATCCTTTCAAACGGCCAACATTAAGCTGACCTGGATGAACTACGGACCCTATCCGGAATACCTGCAACCCTTTCCGCCTTTTGTGCACGAGGTGAGTATCATTGATTTGTTGTTTTGCGAAGGACCCGATGCAAGGGCCTACCTCGGGGATTTGTGACCATGAAAATATCCATTGTCACTACCCTGTATTACTCGTCGCCGTATATCCACGAGTTTTATAATCGATGCCTGGCCTCGGTGCGCAAGTCAACTCATGATTATGAGTTTGTATTTGTGAACGATGGTTCACCGGATGATAGTTTGCAAAAAGTACTGGAACTCGCCAAACATGACAGCCATATTGCCGTCGTAGACCTATCCCGGAATTTTGGTCATCACGAGGCGATCATGACCGGGTTGCAATGTTGTGATGGTGACTTTGTATTTCTCATTGATTGTGACCTGGAAGAGGATCCGGAGCTATTTGAAGTATTTTGGGAGAAGATGCAGCAGGACCCGCAACTCGAGGTTGTGTATGGTACGCAGATTAAGCGAAAGGGAGGATGGTTTGAACGCACCAGTGGTTGGTTCTTTTATAAGCTGGTTTCCTGGTTAACCTCACTCAACTATCCGGCCAACAGCTTAACGGCACGAATCATGACCCGAACTTATGTTCAAGCAGTTACCCAATTCAAAGAGCGTGAACTGGAAATATGGGGTGTGTTTGTGTTGAGTGGATTCAAACAATTGGCGGTGCCAGCGAAGAAAGGGTATAAAGGTTCCTCGGCGTATACGTTGTCGAAGAAAATCCGGATGGCCATCGATTCGATCACCTCCCTCAGTAATCGCCCGTTGTACCTGGCCTTTGTCATTGGCTTCCTGTGTTTCTTTTTTGCTTTGATTAATGTCGGTGTGATTATTTATAAAAAGATCTGGCAAGGTGTTGATATTGAGGGGTGGGCCAGTACCGTTGCCAGCATCTGGTTGGTGGGGGGATTGATTTTGTTACGATTGGGCATATTTGGGATCTATTTGTCCAAAATGTTCAATGAGATCAAGGCACGCCCGCTGAGCATCATTCGTAAAATCTATCGTTCGAATGATCCTGCCTGAAGAGATCGATGATTTCTTTCGGAGGAAACTCCAGGACTTTGGACCTTCCGCTGAGGGCATGGGATGGCGTGATCGTCAGGCGCAATGGATCCGTTTCCGTCAGTTGATAAAAGTAATTGAACCTACCGGGAGTTTTTCTATTAACGATTTAGGCTGTGGGAGTGGTGATTTGATTCAATTGCTCCAAGAGGAGTTTCCTGACCGCTTCTTATATACCGGCTATGATGCTTTACCTGAAATGGTTGCTGCAGCCCGCAAGCAATACCCGGTTGCATCTGTTTCTTTTCGTGCCCTGACCAGTTATGATGAGATCCAGACGGCCGATTATGCTGTTGCCAGCGGCATCTTCAACGTGAGAAACAGTTCATCCGATGAAACCTGGCTCTCGTATATTCTTACCACACTGCATGCCATGAACGAATCCAGTACCCGCGGATTCGCATTTAATGCACTCACCAGCTATTCTGATCATGACCGCATGAGACCTGAGCTATACTATGCGGACCCACTCTTCCTGTTCGATTATTGCAAGAAGAACTTCTCCCGGAATGTGGCGCTGCTGCATGATTACGGGATTTTTGACTTTACCATCCTGGTAAGAAAGGCCATAGCTGCATGACCAGAAGATCTATTTATTACCTTTGACCGACCATTACCAAAATGCTCGGTTTCAATAAACCCCACCTTACCGGGAAGGAGTTGGACTACATCCGCGATGCCGTAGAGCGCGAAAAGCTCTCCGGAAATGGTCATTATACCCAGCAATGCCAGCTTTTTTTTGAGTCCAGGTTTGGTTTCCGAAAGGCGCTGCTTACCCAGTCCTGCACCGACGCCCTGGAGATGACCGCCCTGTTGTTAAACGTCGGGTCCGGAGATGAGATCATCCTGCCTTCTTTCACGTTTGTTTCAACTGCAAACGCATTTGCCCTTCGGGGTGCTACCCTGGTGTTCGCTGATGTAGCGCAAGATTGTCCAAATCTGGACGTGGAACATGTACGTTCCCTGATTACCCCGCGGACCAAGGCGGTGGTGGTGGTGCACTATGCAGGCATCTCCTGCGATATGGATCCTATCATGGAGCTTTCCCGCCAGCACGGCTTTCATGTCATTGAAGATGCGGCGCAAGCTATTGATTCTTATTATAAAGGACGACCATTGGGCTCCATAGGACACCTGGCTTGTTTTTCATTTCATGAGACCAAAAACATCATCTCAGGAGAAGGCGGCATGTTGGTGATCAATGACCCGCAATTCATTTCCCGCGCCGAAATCCTGTGGGAAAAGGGTACCAACCGCTCAGCTTTTTCCCGTGGTGAAGTAGATAAGTACAGTTGGATCGACATCGGGTCTTCATTCCTCCCGTCAGAAATGACGGCTGCCTTTCTTTGGGCCCAGTTAGAGCACATGGAGTTTATTCAAAACCGCCGAAAGGAAGTATGGGGTCAATACCAGGAAGGCCTGAACTTTCAGGTTCGGGAAGGACACCTACAGACTCCACAGATACCGGCGTATGCCACGAACAATGCCCACATGTTCTACACGGTGTTCCGGTCTGTTCAGGAGCGCGATGCCATGATGATACATCTTCGGCAGGATGGCATCCAGGCAATTTTTCATTACATACCACTTCACACAAGCCCATACTTCAAACCCCACTACCAGGGGAAACCGCTTGAGCACACCGAGCGCTATGCTGATTGCCTCTTGCGTTTACCGTTCTATACCGACTTGGCCAAACAGGATATTGACCGGGTAATAAACTCGATATACCGGTTTTATAATTCCTGAAATTTAGACACTTTCAACCCTGGGAGTAATTAACTTTAACCCGACCCTGTAATGGGTCAGGAGATACGTCTTAACTCAAAAACGAATTTCGATTATGAACAGAAAATTGCGAATGGGTATGGTAGGTGGCGGCATCGGTTCTTTCATTGGGCCCATCCACCGGAAGGCTGCTGGAATTGATGGAGAAATTGAACTGGTGTGTGGCGCTTTCAGTATCAAACCGGAAGAATCTCAGGCTACTGGTGAGGCCTTATACCTCGATCCCGATCGTGTTTACAACACTTTTCCGGAAATGATGGAAAGGGAACGCAGGATGCCCGCCGACAAACGAATGGATTTTGTTTCAGTCGTAACCCCCAACCACGTTCATTTTGCCCCTACCAAAATGGCCCTTGAAAATGGATTCCATGTGGTGGTTGAGAAGCCTATCGCTTTTTCACTTAAGGAAGCTAATGTGCTTAAGAAACTCGTTGAGAAATCGGGACTTGTACTCGCATTGACCCACACATATACCGGTTATCCTATGGTGAAAGAAGCCCGGCATATGGTGAAGGCCGGCAAACTCGGAGCCATCCGCAAGGTATATGTCGAGTATCCGCAGGGCTGGCTGAGTACCTCCCTTGAGAAGACAGGTAATATGCAGGCCTCCTGGCGAACAGACCCAAAGCAATCTGGCCTGGGAGGTGCAATCGGAGACATTGGTACCCATGCCGAAAACCTTGCAGAATATATTACAGGACTTAAAATTGTAGAATTGTGTGCAGATATATCGATTATAGTACCCGGTAGATTGCTCGATGATGATGGTAATGTTTTATTGCATATGGATAATGGAGCCAGAGGTATCCTGTTTGCATCACAAATTTCAGCCGGAGAAGAAAACAATCTTAAAATCAGAGCATACGGAGAATTGGGCGGATTGGAATGGTCACAGCAAGAACCCAATACGCTTATCGTAAGATGGAATGGTAAGCAGACCGAAATCTATCGTACAGGGGTTGGAAATCTTTATCCCGAATCAACGGCTCATCAACGCATTCCGGCAGGACATCCCGAAGGTTATCTGGAAGCATTTGCTAATATCTATCGCAATTTTGCGAAAGCAGTCATAGCGAAAAAAGATGGTAAAGAGCCTGATCCGATGCTTGATTTTCCCACGGTGAGTGATGGCGTGCGCGGTATGCAGTTTATTGAGCGTGTCATTCAAAGTGGCAAGTCTAAAGACAAATGGGTGAAGTTTTAGTTGTCCTTCCCGGTTTTTTCTAAGAAATCTCATTTATATTATCTCTCATTCGGATAATATATATTGTTCTGTCCGAATAAAGTTTTAATGTTATTGACCAATAATCCAATAAACATTTAAGCATTCACAGGTTCACCATACCTCTGTTCTTTGATAAATAATGCATCATTCCATATACAATCAAATAAGTCAATCCGCATCCGGTAAACAAAACATTGTATCCATGTTCCAGAGCATCTATGGATTTATAATGATCCAAT
>DNZD01000266.1 GCA_003504855.1 Cytophagales bacterium | reverse complement strand
CCAGTGCCAGATAGAATTCGGGATCAATTTTGCCTTCAGCGGTCAACCAGCCGCCGAGTACCGGGCGTAACCACTCGAGGTTAGCTTCGGGAAAACCCAACTGGAGGCGGAAGATGACCGACAGGATACCCCCAATCAATGCCCAGGCCATCCCGGTAATCAGGAATTGCTTGGCAATGACCTTATGGTCCTGACAAAAGATGTAGTTCGTCCAGAAGTTGCCGTGATGACCGTGATCGTCGTGGTCGTCGTGGTGGTTAACTTCGGTGTGTGCGTGTATATCTACCGTTGCCATTTGAATTGGTTGTCTTTCGTATTAGTTAGCGGATACCGTCTTCAGTTCACTCTGCTGTAATGATCCATTGTCAGGAGCCAGACCCGATTTAATGTCGGCCTGCTCGCGCATGTTTTCAGGGATAAATTTGCGTTGATCCGGGTTCTGCTTGAGCCAGGTCTCCTGAGAAGCTTTCCAGGCCGCAAAAGCAGCCTCGTCATCTACCACGACTACAAAGCGCATGGAGAAGTGACCCTTACCACAGATTTCAGTGCACGCCATTTCATAGTTAAAGTTCGGGTTTCCGGTTTTCTCACGCATCTGTGCAGTGGTGAGCGTCGGTGTAAACTTGAAAACTGTTTGCATGCCAGGCACTGCATCCATTTTCACACGGAAGTGCGGAAGGAATACACTGTGCAATACATCCTTGGCACGGATCTTCAACAGGACTTCCCTGTTTACCGGAAGGTGAAGTTCCTGTGCTTTGAAATCATCCCAGGTCTGTTTGTCTGACAGGTCCAGACCGAATTCATTTACATCATTGATCAACTGGAAGTTGGTTTTGCCCAGTTCACCGTCTTTACCCGGATAGCGGGCCGTCCAGAAAAACTGTTGCCCGATCAACTCCACCACTTCTGCATCCTTGGACGCAGGTGCCGTGATATCACTCCAGGTTTCCAATCCACCAAATACGAGCGCGATCATCACCACGGCCGGAATTACGGTCCATAGGATTTCAAGTTTGGTATTGTCTGCTAGGAAGGTTGCTTTTCGATCCGGGTTGTAGCGATACTTGTACGTGAACCAGAACATCACCACAAAAATGATTGAGAATGCGAAAACGCAAATGGCCATGGTTACCCAGAACAGCATGTCGGTAACAACACCGTGCTCAGAGGCCACCTCCATGGTATATGCATCGAAGTGCACATATGAATACCAGTAGAAACCCACCAGACTCAAGATCATAAATACGAGGAAGAGCGCGGCGTGTGTGCTGTTGCCAGATCCTACTTTGCCTGGCTCACCCTTTACCACGCCTACCAGATTTCCGATACGGAAGATCATGTAGAGGATTACCAGGATCAGTACGACTCCCAAACCAATAATTACGTTCATCATAATATCGCGCGTTAACGTTCGGTCTTAACTCAAATTAAATGTGGTGTCCGAGACTCTCTTCGAGCATCGGGTCATGTTTAGGCAACAGCGGGAATTTGGTCAGGCTGCTGAGGGTAACAAAGAGGAACGCTGCCAGGAACATCATGGCGACGCCAATCTCCAACAGGCCAAGCCCGCCATCTCCCTTCACCACACCTGGTGTAATCATATTGAAAAAGTCCAACCAGTGACCCACAATAATTATCGGGCATACCACCTGCAGTGTTGCGATCTGACGCTTGGCATCCCTTGTCATTAATAACAGGAAAGGAAGCACAAAGTTTAAGATCAGGTTGGCAAAGAAAATCCAGCTATACGGTGCGACGGTGCGGCGCTGGATGAAATAAACGGTCTCTTCCGGAATGTTGGCATAGTAGATCAGCATAAACTGGCTGAACCAGATGTAGGTCCAGAAGATGCTAAATGCAAATACGAACTTACCCAGGTCATGCAGGTGGTTTTCATTGACAATGCTCAGGTAGCCGGCACCCTTCAAAGAAATCACGATGAAGGTAATCATGGCCAGGCCCGTTACCCACCAGCTGGCGAACACATACCAACCCATCATGGTGCTGAACCAATGTGTATCAATGCTCATCACCCAGTCCCAGGCGGCTACCGATGATGTGACGCCAAAGATGACCAGGAAAATGGCAGAAAGTTTGCGTGCACTATACCAGTGCTGCACAGATCCATCCATATCTTCCTGCAGCATTTCTTTCTTGATGTACTGGAAGAAAACGAACCAGAGGCCGAAGAATAACACCATGCGGATGATGTAGAACAAGGGGAAAGCTCCTGCTCCAAGAGGCCAGAAGAAATATCCGCTCTTGCCCACGAGGGCCTCATCATAGTCCTTGCTGTTGGCATCGTACAGACTGGAGTGTGTCCAATGGAATACATCACCTTTTACCACAAACCAAAGCACCAACATAAGTACACCTGCGATGGGTATCCAATGACCCATGGCGAGCGGAATGCGGCGCACCCCTACTGACCAACCTGCCTGGGCTGCATATTGTATGGCGATGAAGAAGAGACCGATGATACCCAATCCGGTAAAGAACACATTGTTCATCCAGAGGGTGGAGTAGATTCGTTTTAACCAGGGTGCTGTTTCATGATGTTCGGCGGCAGCCTCTGTAGCATGCGCTTCCTGAACATCCACGCTGGCCACCAGGTTCTGCGAAACAGCGGTCGAAGCATGTTCTGCTGCTCCATGACTTTCGCCGGACATAGCCATATAAACGCCCAGTCCGAACAACAGCAGGCCGGCTACAAACAGAATCATCAGTTTGGAGCGGGTACCTGACTTGAAGTCGTATTTTTCTTCAGCGATAGTATGCGATGCGTTCATTCGTACGGTCGTTTATCAATTATTTCTGCTTCTGTAATGCTTTCACATATTTGGCAATCTTCCAGCGTTCTTCAGGCAATACCTGAGAACCGTGGGCTGCCATCAGGCCGGCGCCGTTTGTGATTACCTGGAAAATATGGGCTTCGGAAATATTCACATAGGCATCCCCCTTTAGGTTGGCAACACCGGCATATTTGTCCGATACCTTTCCATCAGCCTCCCCTTTGGCACCGTGGCAATGCTTGCAGTATGATTCATACAGCACCTTGCCTTGCTCCAGCACTTCCTTGGTAGAATCGAGCGGGTTCCTGAGACCAGCCACCACGATATCGATGCTGTCTTTGGATACGCGTCCGATGCGATAGGGCAACCATCCCATGGCATTCCGCTTCACTGTGTGGGGTGCAGGCATACGCATATTCATGCGATGCGGGTTATATCCGTTGGAGTTGTAATACTCGCCTTCTCGGGCGTCGAGGGAATTAACCCAGGCACCAGCTGACTTGTCAGTAATCTGTGACATGGGTTCATACGCCACCGAGTGGTACATGTTAGCCGCGTATTCGCGACCGGGGTTATCTCCACCCGCTTTGCATCCGCCGAGCAACAAGGCGGCAATCGCATAGACTCCCAGATTCTTTATTTGCATAGTCGTCATTTCTCTAAAAGCTTTTCTCGTTCACTTCAGAAGCGCCGTTGTCTTTAAGGATGCGCTGAATTTCCTCTTTGCTGATCTTGTTGGCACCAAGGTCAATGGCCATCACATGCTTATCGTTGGTGCTGCGGAGGTCATATTGACGGGGCCACTTGTACGGCTTCATGTCAGATACAATCAGGAAAGTGCCCACCATACCGAATGCCGACAGCAGTACGGTAAACTCAAAGGTAACCGGAATAAAAGGTGGCAAAGAAGCGTGATTCTTTCCTCCAATGATCATGGGCCAATCGTAACCCAACATCCACACTTGGGTGAACAGGGCCAGCATGGTGCCGGTCATACCGAAGAGGAATGCGGCGATGGGGAGACGGGAACGGCGATACCCGAGTGCATCATCCAATCCGTGAACCGGAAAAGGAGAGAACACTTCTTTAATCCGAACGCCTTTCTCACGGATGTTTTCCACTGCGTGGAGCAATACATCCTCATCGTCGAAAATGCCTACTAAAAAGTTTTCCTGGTGCGCCATGATGAACTATTTCTATAGTGAGTTAGTGAACAGCTTTTTTGTTTTCTGATGTAGACTTGATGATACTCTTCACCTCTGCCATGTTGATCACCGGGAAAAACTTGGCAAACAACAGGAAGGCGGTAAAGAAAATACCAAACGTAAACAGGTACTCTCCAATGTCATACATGGTCGGGTGGAACATGGTCCAGCTGGAGGGCAGGTAATCACGGTGCAGAGAAGTCACAATGATTACAAAGCGCTCAAACCACATACCGATATTCACAATGATGGAAAGGACAAACGTGGCCACCAGGCTGGTCCTGATTTTCTTGAACCAGAACAACTGGGGTGACACTACGTTGCAGGCCATCATGGAAGCATACGCCCACCAATACGGTCCCAATGCGCGGTTATAGAAGGCATATTGTTCAGCGGGTACCTGACCATACCAGGCGATGAACAATTCAGTGATATAGGCCACACCTACGATTGATCCCGTGATGATGATAATGATGTTCATCAACTCGATGTGGTAAATAGTAATGTAGTCTTCCAGTTTAAACACCTTGCGGGTGATCAACAGGAGGGTTAATACCATCGCAAAGCCAGAGAAAATAGCACCCGCAACGAAATAAGGCGGGAAGATGGTGGTGTGCCAACCGGGCACCACCGAAGTAGCAAAGTCCATGGATACAATGGTGTGAACCGAAAGTACCAGTGGTGTGGAGAGACCGGCCAGGATAAGGGCTACAGATTCGTAGCGGCTCCAGGTGCGGGCTGCGCCGTCCCAGCCAAAGCTGAGGGCGTTATAGATACTCGCCCGGGTCTTGTTTCCAGCCAACACCGCACGATCGCGGATAACAGCGAAGTCAGGAATAAGGCCCATATACCAGAACACCAGCGAAACAGAGAAGTATGTTGAGATTGCGAATACGTCCCACAACAGCGGAGAGTTAAAGTTCACCCACAGGGAACCGAATGCGTTAGGAAGTGGCAGCGCCCAATAAAATCCGAGCCACAGGCGACCCATGTGGAATGCAGGGAAGCTGGCTGCGCAGATAACGGCGAAGATCGTCATGGCCTCCGCTGCGCGGTTGATGGACATTCTCCAACGCTGGCGGAACAAAAGCAAGATGGCTGAAATCAGGGTACCGGCGTGACCAATACCGACCCACCAAACGAAGTTGGTGA
>DNZD01000333.1 GCA_003504855.1 Cytophagales bacterium | reverse complement strand
GGAAATTGGGATGCACTCTATCGTATGATCGAAGGCAAACAGGAAGTGGTGTCGCACAACATGGAGACCGTGGAGCGCATGTACCGCCGGGTGCGTCCGCAAGCCAAGTATGAAAGAAGCCTGGAGCAACTGAAGCGAATCCGCGAAGCTGGCATGCGGACGAAGAGCGGAATCATGCTCGGTGTAGGCGAAACGAAAGAAGAGGTATTCAAGGCCATGGATGATTTAGTCGCCCATGGGCTGATGATTCTTACCCTTGGGCAATACCTGCAGCCCACCAAAATGCACCTCGAGGTGGCGGAGTACATCCATCCTGATGTATTCGACATGTACCGGGAAGAAGGCCTAAAGCGAGGTTTGAAATATGTAGAGTCAGGACCGCTGGTGCGATCGTCGTATCATGCGGAGCGCCACGTCAACGTTCCGTTGGATTAAGTTTCCTTCATGAGTATCCCGAGCCAGTGAAACTGATTTCGGGCCCTTACCAGATTTTGCCCAGGATAGGTGGTGTGATAATACGTATCTCCTCTCAGGTAATCAGCCAGAAACCGGAGTGCCATCATGTACGTCATCATCTTGCCTGACCAGGGAATATAAGCCAATTCCTCAGTGCTCATTACCGCATCCATCTCTGACCGATACCCGGATACCACTGCGTCATAGATATCCCTTCGGAACCTGAGGAGGGACAAATCCTTTTCCTCTTCCGACACCGGCGGCACGAAAGTGCGGATCATGTCACCTACATCATAAATAAAATATCCGGGCATGAGGGTATCCAAATCAATGGCATACACCGTTTTGCCCGATGTCATATCAAACAACACATTGTTGATCTTGGTGTCATTGTGCGTGATCCGGAGTTTCCAGGCACCATTACTCGTATTCCGGACATAGTCATCAACCAGCGTTCGGGCATCACGCGCATACTGAATACAAGATTCAGCCTGGTCTTTTCGTTCAGGCAGGGCAGATTGCAAGGCCTCTTCGAATTGATCATACCGGAGCGACAAGTCATGAAACCTGGGAATGGTCTCGCTGAACTGCGACACATCTGCACCATCGAGGTGATGACAAAGCCGGGCAAATTCAGCGGCGGCATCGTAGGCCTGCTGACGGGTGGCTACCTGATCGATGGTGAACGTACTTCCGATGTACGGAAAAACCCGCCATGGAAAACCGTTGGAATCAAATACCTGCGTTGCTCCATGGGCTGCCGGCAAGCAACGAAGGAAAGGGTAATCCGGGTAATGGGCGGATAGGTGCTGAGCAGCTCTTGTCCAATTAATATCAATTACTTCTGGTTGCCTGAAGACATTCTTGTTAACGCGCTGAACAATGAAACTGCGAACACCTGAAACGCGGAAAGTCTGGTGAATGTGTCCGGTACCTATTGGCGAAACGGTTGCCGGATCATCTGGTAGTCCAAAGGCGGAAATTATCTCAGCGGGAAGGCCCGTCATTTCCATAAATAAGAAGGGTAAACACCCGCATCCACAAGCGCGCGAATCTTGCCTGACACGGCTTCCTTATCTTCTTTATAGGTAACACCAAACCAGGTGGTACCTCCTCCGATGATATTCACTTTGCCCAGGTTTTGCCGGATAAGTTCTGACACAAGCAACGCGATATAGAATTCAGCGGAGGGATTGCCCAGGTTTTTGCCAACAAAGTCCACAAACATCTTCTCGCTCAATTCAAAGATACCGGGTTGAAAACCCCAGCAATTCATGGATACCGGCAAAGTGGGGGCCAGCTCCCGGTCACCGGTTTCCTCTTTGGAAATGATCTTGCCGTTTTCGGTAACGATTTTGGTGAGTTCGCTCAGGTGCTTCAGGTACCCTTCGCTGTCCCGCTCTTCGGCTACACCGCGAGAAACGCTGCCGTGATCCGAGAGTACATTTTTCAATACATAGCCTACCATGGCATGGTGGTTGGCCGGTGCCGTCTCAAAAAATTTAGCCAGGGCCGCAAATGAATCCTTGCCATAGAAATCGTCAGCATTGATAACAGCAAACGGCCCTTTGATGACATCCTTGCCGCACAACATTGCGTGTGTGGTGCCCCAGGGTTTCTTTCTGTCGACTTTCCCCAAAGAGGCTGGCACAAAGCGATCCAGCGATTGAACCTCGAAGTGAACTTCTGCTTTACCCTGCAATTTGGGGAGAAACATTTCCTTGACCGTCTCCTTGATTTCATCGCGCACAACAAAGACGAAATTATTGAAGCCTGCGCGCAAGGCATCATACAGCGAGTAGTCCATGATGGTTTCACCATTCGGACCAAAGCCGTCAATTTGTTTTATTCCACCATAGCGACTGCCCATGCCCGCCGCCATAATCAGCAGAGAAAGTTGTTTATTTTTCACAGGAATAAAGTTTAAGATGTTCCGGAAATGCGCTGTAAAAGTAGGATTTTCACTACAAACTTATTCATTACTTTAGCATTATGTCACACCCCTCCCGCCCGGCCAGCTACACGATGTCACTCGTTATCATCGGGGCCCTGTTCTTTATTTTTGGATTTATCACATGGCTCAATGGCACGCTGATCCCTTACCTCAAAATTGCCTGTGAGCTAAGTACTGATTTTCAGGCATATCTGGTTGCTACAGCCTTTTTCATAGCCTATACCGTAATGGCCATTCCATCTTCCATGGTGTTGCGCAAAACCGGGTACAAACGAGGTATGGCCATCGGACTGTGCATCATGGCAGCAGGAGCCCTGGTGTTTGTGCCTGCGGCACAGGCAAGGAATTTTAACCTATTCCTGGTTGGCCTGTTTGTGATCGGAACAGGGCTTGCATTGTTGCAGACTGCTTCCAATCCTTATGCTTCTATCATCGGCCCCATCGAAAGCGCTGCAAGCCGCATAAGCATGATGGGCATTTGTAACAAATTCGCAGGCATACTCGCCGGCCTGATTTTCGGATACATCGCACTTAATGATGCTGACGGATTAGTAGCTGGTCTTAAGTCAATGGATACCTCGGCCCGGGAAGCTACATTAAATGAACTTGCTTCACGGGTTATTGTACCCTATATCATCATTGCCATAAGTCTTGTTGTGTTGGCTGTCGGTATTTTATTCTCCAGCCTGCCAGACATTGATGACGGTGAAAGCGAATCCTCATCCCATGCACCAGCAGACAAGGGTTCTGTTTTCCAATATCCCAATCTTGTTCTTGGTGTAATTACCCTATTTCTGTATGTAGGGGTTGAGGTATTGGCCGGTGATACAATTATCAACTATGGTAAATCCCTTGGAATACCTTTATCAAGCGCCCGTTACTTTACTCAAGGAACTTTGGCGTTTATGCTCGTGGGGTACATCGTTGGAATATTCGCTATTCCAAAGTATATCAGCCAGGCCAAAGCACTGTTAATTTGTTCTATTCTGGGCGTTGTGTTTTCGGTGATGGCCATTTTTACCCAAGGCATGGTGTCGGTGGGATTCATAGCATCCCTTGGTCTGGCCAATTCATTAATGTGGCCCGCTATCTTCCCCCTCGCCATTACCGGCTTGGGTAAGTTCACCAAAATCGGTTCTGCCCTGCTGATCATGGCGATTGCTGGCGGCGCCATTTTGCCCCTAATCTACGGCCGGCTGTCCGACAGCTGGAACACCCAAGATGCATACTGGATCATGGTGCCGTGCTACCTCTTCATCCTGTACTATGCTGCCGCAGGCCATAAGGTGGGCCAGCCCAAAGCAATATGAGGGCCTGGCTGGCCGTACTCTTCTTCATCCCTGTTCTTGCCTCGGGGCAGTCCTTTATCGTCAAAGACCTTACGGGTGAAAATCTATTTACACAAAACATTGAGGGACCCAATACCAATGAGCAGGGTGACCTCTTTGTAGTCAACTTTGAAGAAGATGGCACTATTGGACAAGTATTACCCAATGGCACCGTAACACGATATATCACACTACCCAAAGGCAGTATTGCCAACGCTATTATATTTGACCGAAAAGGCGATATGCTGCTCGCCGACT
>DNZD01000105.1 GCA_003504855.1 Cytophagales bacterium | reverse complement strand
AGAAGCTGGTGACACTGTTTCATGACACCGTGCACGAGATCAACAGCCGTGATTATTCTCCCGAGCAACTTGATGCCTGGGCGCCGCCTCATCCTGATATCAGGAAATGGCGGGAGCGATTCAAAGAATCAAAGACGTTCGTTGCAGTTAGTGACGGCAAGATTGTTGGGTTTGGTAATCTTGAAAACGACCGGCAGGACATCGGTATGCTGTACGTGCACAAAGACCACCAGGGTCAGGGTGCTGCCACTTTATTGCTGAACCGACTGGAGGACTTTCTCCGCAAGAAGGGTGTTGCAACTACACATGTGGAGGCCAGCATCACGGCAAGATCATTCTTTGAACAAAAAGGATATTCCTGGGTGAGCGATAACCGCAAACTCCTGAATGGAAAAGAGTTTTTAAACTTCAAACTGGAGAAACGTCTGGCTTTTGACGAAGGGGCGAAGGTTCCTGAACCAATAAAAAACGATAAAATGGAAAAGCCTGAGAAACACAAGAAGGAGAAGAGCCCCAAAGAGAAGAAGAAATTTTCCTGGCGCGACCTGTTCGTCAATAAAGCATTCGATCTTTTGATTGTGATCGCCGGTGTGACGATCGCCTTCCAGTTGAACAACCTCAAGAATGAGGGAGATGCCAAAAAACTAGAGCGGTTCTATCTGGAGAATATGACGGCAGACCTCGATAAGGACATTGACAACATTCAAACAATATCCAGGGCCTTGGAGGCAAATCGCCTATCGGTGCATGTGGTTTTACCCATGCTGGATCGACCCGAACCACCGGCTGACACGCTTGCCATGGTCATCACCGACATCATGGCATTTGAGACTTTTCGAGGCCATTCGGATACTTACACCAGCCTGCTGACCGGCAATGGCCTTAGTGGCCTGAGCGATCCCGCTTTGCGAAATCAGATCAGTGACTATTACAAGAGATACGATGCCATTCACAGGTTCGAGCAAGTCTATACTGAAGTTGTCTATCAGTTGCTGAATCACTTCAACCCCTACGTTGACCTGGCCCGAAAGAAAATGGTGGACGGCTCGGTGTTGAAAATGGTGCAATCACGCAATATGTTGCTGGTGGCAGAAGCACAATTGAACAACGGCACGGAAGACTACGTGGAGATGCTGAGCAAGGCCCGGGCATTGCGGGACGCGGTTTCTGCGCGGCTGGCTAAGCCCTGAAGCCTGTTTTTTATCTGACTGGTATGGAACATTCCCGTAAAAAGACTGTTATTAGAACTAAAATCATCAAACCATGAAAATCCTTGTCTTCTTAACCCTCTTGATCATGCCCGCATCCCCCATGTCGTTGTATGAATTCAAAATGGCCGCCATTGATGGCAAGTCCATTGATTTTTCCCAGTACAAGGGAAAGACCGTGTTGATTGTGAATGTGGCCTCCAAGTGTGGCTATACACCACAATATGCAGACCTCCAGAAGTTGCAGGACACCTTCGGAAGTAAAGTGGTGATCCTTGGCTTCCCGGCCAATAATTTTGGTGCACAGGAGCCTGGCACTAATGCTGAGATTTCTTCTTTCTGCCAGAAAAACTATGGCGTAACCTTCCAGATGTTTGAAAAAATATCGGTGAAGGGCGAAGACCAGCATCCACTGTATGCCTGGTTGAAGGAAAAGACAGGCCAGGAGCCTTCCTGGAACTTTTGTAAGTATCTGATTAAACCGGACGGATCTGTGAAGTTCTTTAAGTCTTCCGTAAATCCGATGGCGAATGAAATTACCAGCGAACTCTAAACGCTTTATTTTCGGAGGCGCACTGCTTGTGGGACTGATCACTTTTCTTTCAACCCAATTGTCGTCGGGCAAGCAGGAGCCTGTTTCCGGAACCATCTACGACTTCACGGTGAAGGCACTGGATGGAAAAGAATTGCCGTTGGCGCAATACAAGGGGAAGTACCTTCTCATCGTGAACACGGCCTCGAAGTGTGGATATACACCGCAGTACGCTGACCTGGAGAAACTCCATGAAACCCTCGGCGATAAAGTGGCCATCCTTGGCTTTCCGGCCAACAACTTTCTGTGGCAGGAGCCCGGCAGTAACGATGAGATCGCTACTTTCTGTCAAAAAAATTATGGTGTGAAATTCCAGATGGCTGAAAAAATTTCAGTGAAAGGAAAAGACAAAGCGCCGGTTTACAAATGGCTTGAAGCCAAGACAGGTGAGACACCTTCCTGGAATTTCTGCAAGTACCTTATAAGTCCTGAAGGCGAAGTCTTGGGATTCTTTCCTTCCAAAGTGAAGCCGATGGACAAAGCGATCATGGATAAAATCAAATTGTAATGCTTTCCAAGATTTGGAGTACAAAGCCCTGGGCCACTGACCTGGGGCTATTGTTTTTACGACTTTCCGTTGGCGTCCTCATGATGACCCATGGATGGCCGAAGTTCATTCACTATGCCGAACGTGTGGATAAGTTTCCTGACCCGCTTGGGGTCGGTCATCCCGCTTCCCTGTTGCTCACCATTTTTGCCGAATTGTTCTGTTCCGGATTTCTGGTGATCGGCCTGTTCACCAGGCTCGCCTTAATCCCATTGATCATCACCACGCTCGTAATCGTCTTCGTTGTGCATGGAAATGATCCTTTGGGCGACAAGGAACATGGGATACTTTTCTTAATCCCTTATCTTGCGCTCTTGCTGGCGGGACCGGGCAAGTATGCTGCAGACCGTTTGCTGAAACGGTAGCAACATGAATATCAAACCCTGGATTGCAGCGTTCCGACCACGTACCCTGCCCCTGGCTCTTTCCAGTATTGCGATGAGTGGATTTCTGGCTGCCAGTGCCGGCAAATTCAATGGGTTGTTGTTTACGCTTTGCTGTGTTACCACCATTTTTCTGCAAGTGCTTTCCAATCTTGCCAATGATTATGGCGACACCGTCAATGGTGCCGATCACGCCGGACGTACCGGCCCACAGCGGGCCGTTCAGTCCGGTGCCATCACGCCGGGTGCCATGCGCACTGCCATGATTGTCTTTGTTCTTCTCTCGCTGATTTCCGGATTGTCGCTGCTCTTTATGGCATTTGGATGGAACCTTCAAATGATCGGGTTCTTTCTGGTGCTTGGCCTGTTGAGTATTATGGCAGCCATAGCTTATACGGTGGGTAGAAAGCCGTATGGATATATGGGCCTTGGTGATATTTCAGTCCTTATTTTTTTTGGTTTGATTGGCGTCATGGGATCTTATTATCTCTTCACGCAGGAATTTTCATGGGACTTGCTGGGACCGGCGCTGAGCTGCGGCTTGTTTAGTGTGGCGGTACTTAACATCAATAATATCCGTGATATTGATTCTGACAGGGCCGCCGGAAAATTCTCCATACCTGTCAGGGTAGGCAAGGAAGTCGCAGCGAAGTACCACTGGGTATTGCTTATCGGTGGATGGATGGGGGCGGTGGCCTTTGTCGCCACCCGGTATACATCGCCCGTGCAATGGATATTTGTGCTTTCGGCGCCTTTGTTCTTTTTGAATGGCCGGTCAGTGAGCCAAAAACCATCTTCCCAGCTCGATCCTTATCTGAAACAGATGGCGCTTTCCACCCTCGTTTTTGTACTCCTTTTCGGTCTGGGCCAATTCTTTGCAGTTCGGCCCTGACGGAAGTCAGGATTTGCCGTGATGGACATCAGGAAGCTCCGCTCAGGGGCGGTTTATCTTTGGGTAGATAAATCCCACTGCCATGAAAAAGATACTGGTACCCTGCGATTTTTCGGATTCGGCCATCCAGGCCTTCCGATTTGCAGTTGAAGTAGCTGAGCAAAGCGATGGGGAGATCATCCTGCTCAACATCATCGAACTGCCTGTCATGCACGACACCGCGTTGGCGCCCACGCTGTCCTTCGAAGAGTCTTTTATGAAGGACATGAAAGAGTCGGCAGAAAAGAACTTCGAAAAAATGAAGTCCAAGTTTGCCAAAGGCGGCCCCCGGGTTAAAACAATGGTAGAGTACGGCCCGATTCACCTGGTGATTCAGCAAACCGCCAAGGCAAAACAGGCCGACCTGATTATCATGGGCACCAAAGGCTCATCCGGGCTCAAGGAATTTATGGTCGGGTCGAATACGGAGAAGATAGTCCGGTCGTCGTCCGTGCCGGTCATTGCCATCAAGAAATCGGTGACAGCGGCATCCATCAAGAACATTGTGTTCCCCAATACCCTCGACGACAATCAGGAGGAGTTGGTCACTAAAATCAAGTCCCTGCAGACCTTCTTTGATGCAACACTGCATGTGGTCTATATCAATACACCTGGAAATTTTCAGCGGGATAGTGAGACGAAGGCCCGGATGAAAGCATTCGCCAAGCGCTTTATGCTCAAGGACTATACCCTTCAGGTGTACAATGATGTTGATCACGAAACCGGATTGGCCAGTTACCTGAAGGAAGTGAAGGGAGACCTCGTGGTCATGGCTACCCATGGCCGGCGCGGGTTGAGTCACTTTTTCAGCGGAAGCATTGCGGAGGATGTGGTCAACCATATTGATTGCCCGATATGGACCTATAAAGCCGACTAATCAAGCCGCCTTCGAAATTGAATCAATAATCGTAATTTGAACCAACAGTCATGCTGGACGTGGAATCTACGGTCGAAACCAAACTTACCTGTTACCATTGCGGTGAGCCGCTCCCTGCCGAAGTATTTGCGGTGGAGGATAAGAAGTTCTGTTGTTATGGGTGCAAGACTGTTTTTGAAATTCTGAATGAGAATGACCTTTGCGAGTATTATTCATTTGATGAAAAACCAGGCATCACCCTGCGCCATGTGAGTGATGAGACATACGCCTATCTTGATGACGCCGGCGTACGCAAAAAATTAATGGAGTTTGATTCGCCCACATTCGGCAGAATTTGGTTCTACGTTCCTGCGATCCACTGTATTTCCTGTATCTGGTTGCTGGAAAATCTGCAGCGCATTCGAAAAGGGGTTCTGGCATCGGAAGTGAATTTCTCTTCCAAGATGGTGCGAATAGATTTCAACCCCGAACAACTGGCTCCGTCTCAATTGGCACAACTCCTGGCCTCGCTGGGGTATGTGCCTCAGATAAACCTGGAAGGAGAAAAGAAGGAGAACAAGACTTCGGCCAATTCCCTGATCGGCAAACTGGCACTCGCCGGCTTCGCCTTTGGAAACATCATGATGCTGAGTTTCCCGGAATACCTCGGTGTAGACGAAGGCGACGATACCCTCCGGTTGTTGTTTTCTTACCTCAACCTGATACTGGCGGTTCCTGTGATGCTGTACAGCGCCCGTGATTACTTTGTTAATGCATGGCACACCTTTACCCAGCGCCAGATCAACATTGATGTACCTATTGCTGTAGGGCTGTTGGCCCTGTTCTTCCGGTCTGCCTATGATATTCTTACCCACACAGGCCCGGGATATATGGATTCGCTGGTCGGCCTCGTATTTTTCCTCCTGATCGGCAGGTGGTTTCAAAACAAAACATACGACAGCCTCGCTTTCGACCGGGATTACAAATCTTACTTCCCGCTGGCGGTGATGAAGTGGTCGGGTTCAGGTTGGATTCCTGTAATTGTTCATGACCTGCAGGTCGGTGACCAGATCCGAATCCGTAACCTGGAGATCATTCCGGCCGACAGCA
>DNZD01000110.1 GCA_003504855.1 Cytophagales bacterium | reverse complement strand
ACATAAGAGGCGAGGGATTGAAAAACCCGAAGTTTGAAGATGCCGGTGAGAAGTTCCGGATCAAAGAGTTCGGTAATAGACAAACCCGGCTGATAGACCAGTTTGTTTACACCTACCTCGTACTTATACTTAGCTTCATCCAGAAATTTTCGAAGCTTTTCGCCACTGCCGGGCTCTCGCCGGATGAACATGTGCACCAGGTGTTCGACTCCGGCGGGTACATCCAAAATATCTGATTGGGAAAAATAAACGCGGTAGGAGGGATCGAGCCGTTCCAACTCATAGAAATCCCTGCTCGTATGACCGAACCGTTGAAAGTACTTTTCAAAAACATCAGGCATCCAATACCAACTGGGGCCCATGTCAAAAGTGAAACCCTGCTCTTTGAATTGTCGCGCCCTTCCTCCAGCCTGACTGTTCTTCTCCAGAACGGTAACCGTGTGTCCGTCCTGGGCCAGACTGGCGGCCGCGGCGAGACCGGCAAAGCCTGAACCAATTACCGCAACCGAACCCATATGTAAGCCTATTTAGCGATATCCGGTCAATTTCTTCTGGATTTCCTTCCGGGCATGAAATATCCGGTTTTTTACGGTACCAATCGGCAGATTGAGGTGCTCAGCTATTTCGTGGTATTTATATCCGGTGGTATGCATCTTAAAAGGTATCAACAATTCATCCTTTACGGCATTCATGTTTTTCCACACTTCCTTGAATTCCACACTGCCTTCCGGCTGATTGAAGGTGTGGGTGTCTTCTACATTGAGAAAATAGCTGCCTTCGGAATCATCACGGACGGTGCGCGCCCGCTGGGCCTTGCGGTAATTGTTGATGTAGGTATTGCGCATGATGGTGAAAAGCCATCCCTTCAGGTTCGTGTCGTCTTTGAACTTGTCGCGGTACAACAATGCCTTGAGGATGGTCTCCTGAATCAGGTCCTGTGATTCCTCGCGATCTGCCGTAAAGCGGTAGGTGAATGTCCTTAGCGTAGGCCGTAAAGTGGCCACCTGCTTGCTGAATTCGGCGATAGTCATTTTGTTCAACGTTTATATTCAAATAATGAACAAAGATAGGCCGATCAGATTGATTGGACCTAATTTTGTTTAATATTTATTATAAATGATTAAACAGACTACTTAACGCCTAAAAGGGCCTTCAGCTCGGCAGAACGCGAGAAAACATGCAGGTTGGACGGCATCTTGAGGGCGGTTTTCCGAACGGCATAGCCAGATATCAGCACGCGGCTGTGATGCATTTCGGAGCACAGTTTATCGAGGTAGGCTTGAAGCTCGCCCGCACCCTGTGAACTGGTGATAGACGTAATCAGATACGTAGGCCGGTGCGTTTTGCAGATCTCGATGAGGTCGCGGTAAGGCACCATTTGGCCCAGGTAGTAGGTGCGCAGGCCGGATTTCTTGATGACATAATAATGGAACAGCAAACCCAATTCATGTAGTTCATGATCGGGCAGGAAAAGCAGTGCAACGGGCTTGCCGCGTGGGGGCAAGGGTAACGCATCAATGGCAGCGATCAACTTCTGGCGGATCAGGTTCGAAATGAAGTGCTCCTGGGCAGGAGTCACATTTCCGGTTTGCCACAACACGCCGATCTTGTCGAGAAACGGGTAAATGATCTCCGTGATGGAATGCTCAAAGCCATAGCGGAGGATAAATCCATTGAGGATGTGTTCGAAATTCTCTTCGTCCAGATCAACCATGGCCACCACCAGTTGGTCGATGTGAATTTCCGGATCGGTTTGTGCATCGCTCAGCGCTTTGACCTGTTGGTTCAGTTCGGCGTCTGTGAGATCAGCGATTTTGGATATTTTAATGCCGTTGTTGTTGAGCAGGGAAACATTGATGATCTTTTTCAGATCATCATCAGAGTAAAATCGGATATTGGTATCCGTTCGTTCCGGCAAAATGATCTTGTGACGTTTTTCCCAAATGCGAATGGTGTGGGCTTTAATTCCCGATAGCTTTTCAAGTTCCTTGATGGAATAACGGCCCATGGTAGTAAGGGTGTATTTGGGGTAATAACCTGCAGACTGGTGATTTGTTTAATCCATGCCGAAAAATAATCAACTGGAATTGGAAAAGGGACATGTGTGGTTCAACAAACAGGGCTGGACCCCGTTTCCCTTTCAGGTTGAGGCCTGGGAAGCCTATTCCCGGGGAGAGAGCGGCCTCGTCAATGCCCCAACCGGCAGTGGCAAGACCTACTCCATGGTAGTCCCCATCATTCTCGATGGCATGCAATCCAAATCAAAAAAACTGCAAGCCATCTGGATCGCACCCATCCGCGCTTTGTCGAGGGAAATTCAGGACGCCACAGAGAAGGCCATTACGGGTATGGGCGCTTCATGGAAGGTGGGTATCCGTTCCGGCGACACCACAGCCGCACAGAAAGCAAGACAAAAAGAAAAGCCGCCGCAATTCCTCATCACCACACCTGAGAGCTTACATCTCCTGCTCTCCCAGAAAGGATATGAATCATACTTCTCAGATCTGCGCGCCATCGTCGTGGATGAGTGGCATGAATTGATGGGCTCCAAGCGTGGTGTTCAGGTGGAGCTCGCATTGTCGAGACTGAAGTCCGTCGCACCAGGGCTAAAGATCTGGGGCATATCGGCCACTATTGGCAATATGGACCAGTCGCTTGACGTGCTGCTGGGACCCGGCAAACAGCCCAAACCCCGTATCATCCGGGCTAACATCGAGAAGCAGGTGGAGGTGTTATCGGTATTTCCGGATAAGTTGGATCGAATGCCTTGGGCAGGACATTTGGGTATTCATTTGCTGCAGAAAGCAGTGGATATTGTTCGATCGGGCAAGAGCACACTCATTTTTACGAATACAAGGTCATTCGCCGAAATCTGGTACCAGAAGATGCTGGAGGTTGCCCCCGAGCTCTCCGGACAGATTGCACTGCATCATGGGTCCATCAGCCAGGACCTTAGGCACTGGGTAGAGGAGCAACTGCATGAAGGCAAACTTAAAGCCGTGGTGTGCACATCCAGTCTTGACCTTGGGGTGGATTTTCGGCCCGTGGAAACCATCATCCAGGTTGGAAGCGCTAAAGGTGTGGCCCGGTTTCTTCAGCGTGCGGGCCGTAGCGGGCACCAGCCAGGGGCCGTAAGCCGCATCCACTTTCTACCTACCCATTCACTGGAACTCATCGAAGCGGCTGCCGTGCGCGATGCGATGGACGCCCATCTTGTCGAAGACCGTATTCCCTATGTTCGCTCATTTGATGTGCTGATACAATACCTGATCACCTTGGCAGTGTCGGACGGCTTCAAGCCCGATGTGATCTGGTCTGAGCTCAAACAGACGTTTTCTTATCAGGATATCACCGAAGAAGAATTTCAATGGGTGCTGCGTTTCATCACCACGGGTGGTGAGTCGCTGACGGCATATGACGAATACCGAAAAGTGGACGTCGAAGATGGTATTTACAAAGTGAACAACCGGCGGGTGGCGCTGCGTCACCGCCTATCGATAGGTACGATTGTCGGCGACACGTCCTTGTTGGTTAAATTCCTGAGTGGCAAATACCTGGGTTCCATCGAAGAGGGTTTTATTTCCCGACTGTCTCCCGGCGATACGTTTTGGTTTGCAGGCCGTGTGCTCGAGTTCGTAAGAATCAAGGATATGGATGTGCAGGTACGGAAATCGAAAAAGAAGTCCGGGCGAGTTCCATCCTGGCAGGGAGGACGGATGCCATTGTCGTCGCAAATGAGTGAAATGATCCGACGCAAGGTACATGAGGCCGCTGAAGGGCAGGAGCGCGATGACGAAATGAAGTTTCTGCGACCACTGATGGACCTGCAGGCCCTAAGGTCGCACCTGCCGCGGATGAACGAACTGTTGATCGAGTACTTCCATACCGACGAAGGGTATCATGTCGTGATGTTTCCGTTTGAAGGCCGTCTGGTTCACGAAGGCCTCGCGTCGCTGGTGGCGTATCGCATCTCACAGATCAAACCTATTACCTTTTCAATGGCCATGAATGACTATGGCTTTGAGCTGTTGTCCGATCAGGAGATCCCCTTGTTTGAAGCCCTGGAAACCGATGTGCTCGGAAGCGATAACCTGCTGAAAGACATTCAGGCCAGTATCAATGCCATAGAAATGGCACGACGTAAGTTCAGGGACATCGCCTCCATTGCGGGATTGGTGTTTAAGGGATTTCCCGGGCAGCGTATCCGCGACCGGCATGTTCAATCGTCTGCACAATTATTTTTTAGCGTATTCAACGACTATGATTCAGGCAACCTGTTGCTCCACCAGGCCTATGAGGAGGTAATGGATTTTCAGTTGGAAGAAGCACGGATGCGACAGGCGTTGGAGCGCATTCGTCATCAGAAAATTGTAGTGCGCGAACCAGACCGGCCTACGCCTTTTGCTTTCCCCATCATGGTCGACAGGTTATCACGCGACAAACTGACCTCCGAGCGGTTGGAAGATCGCGTAAAGCGGATGGTGCTGACCTGGTCCGAGGATTAGAAAATAGCGCGGAAGAGGAGGAACAAAGATCCCGACATCAGGATCACTACAGGCAACGTCAGGAACCAGGCAATCAGGATGTTGCGAACGGTATCCGGTTGCAGATTTTTAACACCCTTGTTGGCGACCATGCTTCCTGCAATGCCCGACGACAGCACGTGTGTGGTGCTTACCGGCAGACCCAGGTAACTGGACATTCCAATGGTGCTTGCGGCAACGAGTTCGGCGCTGGCACCCTGCGCATAGCTGAGGTGTTCTTTGCCGATCTTCTCGCCAATGGTCTTTACGATGCGCTTCCAACCAATCATGGTACCCAATCCCAGGGAAACAGAGATCAGGATAATGACCCAGCCTGGTGAGTAGTCGGTAAGTTTACGTACGCTCTTCAGATTTTCTTTGAGGATTTTCTTGTCGCTTTCGCTTACCCGGGCTTCCTCTTTCTTCATCAACTCACTGAGGTTGCGGTCCATCACGAGGATGTCTTTGCGTACTTTAAATCTTGCTTCGCGGGGCAGGGCATTCACGCTTCCGATCGAATCCAGCGTCACATGCAGGTCGGCGTTCATCTCCTTGGCCGCTGCCAGTTTTTCCCGGTCGGGCGCCGACAGTGGCGTGGCATCAATCGTTGAAATAACCGATTCAATTCGACTGATAGGTTCACGAAGTTTAGTCGTGTCAAAATTGGCATTGAGGGCGAAGAATCCCGGGACGATACCAATGAGTATCAACATGATCAAACCAACGCCTTTCTGACCATCGTTTTGTCCGTGAAAGAAACTGACGCTGGTACAGGTGAGCAACAACGTGCCACGGATCCAGGGGGGAGGAGGCGTGTTTTTCTTGGGCTCTTTGAAGAGGTCTTCCCCATAAGGCTTGCCCTTGGTTGTAACACGAATCAAATACATCAGAATGATCGTCAGTGTAAAACCAACCATCGGCGAAATCAGCAGGGATATTCCGATCTCTTCAGCTTTGGTCCAGTTTACCGCTGTGGAGGCGGCATCAGGAAGGAAAGAGTAAGCAATACCTACGCCCAGGATAGAGCCAATTAAGGTGTGGGAACTGGAGCAGGGAATTCCAAGATACCAGGTCAATAAGTTCCAGAATATGGCACTCAACAGGAGGGCTGCCACCATACAAATACTATGCGTGATGTTCTGATCTACCAGTGATTCCACCGGCAAAAGATTGACGATACCCATCGCCACCGCAATACCACCATATAACACCCCCATGGAGTTCATGAATCCGGACCAGATTACGGCTACCCATGGCTTCAACGAATTGGTATAGATCACCGTCGCCACAGCATTAGCTGTATCGTGGAAACCATTTACAAATTCAAAGGAGCAGGCTGCCAGCAGGCAAATGATGAGGAGCGCAGAATAGGCAAAGTCGAGTTCGAACATGGGGTCTTGGAATTACAGGATCAACAGGCTCCCCTGTAAATCCATTTTGGGTGAAAGGTAGTTGGGTTGACGTTATGCCAGGTTAAGCGAATGTTAAGAATTCAGTGGTGGAAAGATAGGACTTATTGCCGTTTTCGGGAAGCAAAATTCGATTGAAAAAGGGCCCCAAAAAGCCCTGAAAACTGTCTTATCTTTCGCTAACTGCATATTCCATTGAAGTCAGAAAATAACATCAACGGCCTCAGGCTTTTACCAGAAAAAGCAGCGTTTTTGGATGCGGAGAAGATGCTCATCATCGCTGACCTGCACTTCGGCAAGATCAATCATTTTCGTCAGGCAGGGATGCCCGTACCCGCAGCAGCCAACCGCCACAATGAAGAGACCCTCATCGACCTGATCAGCTTAACTAAGCCCGCCCGCGTGGTATTTCTGGGTGACCTCTTTCACAGCCATTACAATGACGAATGGGAAATATTGGGCCAGATCATGACACATTTCGCCGCTGTATCTTTTGAATTGGTCCGGGGCAATCACGACATCATGAGTGAAACCCAGTATATCCGTAAAGGGCTCAAGGTGGCGGATGCCATTGACGCAGGCGTCTATCTGCTCACCCACGAACCGATGGCGCATGAAGACATTCCGGACGGTCGGATCAATATGGCCGGTCACCTGCATCCCGGTGCCCGCCTTGAGGGACGCGGCCGACAAGGAATTGTGCTGCCCTGCTTCTGGCTTTCGCCAAACCAACTGATCCTCCCGGCATTCGGTTCGT
>DNZD01000211.1 GCA_003504855.1 Cytophagales bacterium | reverse complement strand
GAACTGGCTGCGGTATTGGCCAATCACGATGATGTGGATGGAGTCTGGTATACAGGCTCTCAGGCAGGCTGCAAAGCCATAGAGCATGCAGCCGCCGAAAACATGAAGCGCACCTGGGTAAATTATGGCAAGTTCCGCGACTGGACTGACCCACAACAGGGTCAGGGTGAAGTGTTCTTGCGCCATGCCACCCAGATCAAGAACATCTGGATTCCCTATGGGGAATAATGGCTAAGCGTTTAGTTTATCGAGGGTGGTGGTGATGAGTGATTCAATATGCTTGCTGTGATCACCACCAAATTCTTTGCGGATCCGGTTGGCGATAATCACACAGATCGTGCAACAATCATGGCCGAGCAAAGATCCCAGTGCATACAGCGCTGATGTCTCCATTTCGAAATTAGTCACCCGGTAATGTTCATAGGCAAATGCCTGCAGGCGGTCATTGATTCCGGGGTCACGCGGCACCAACGACATGCGTCTGCCCTGCGGTCCGTAAAATCCGGTAGCTGTGGCGGTAATTCCTTTAACCGTTCCCGCCTCCAGTCGTTTGATCAGTGCTGGTGCGCCGGCCACCACATACGGCGTCGACAAGTCGGGGTTCCAGCGCAAGTGCGCATTTAACTTTTCGGTCAGCATCTTTTCAATCTGAGACGGTTGATAGTTGTAATAGTAAATCAGTCCATCGAGGCCCATGCCAAACTCAGACAGAAGGAAAGTACCGACGGGGATATCTGGTTGCAAGGCTCCCGATGTGCCCAGTCGTACGAGGGTAAGTTTGCGGCGCACCGGATTGGGCGTGCGTGTGGCGGGGTTGATATTCACCGCCGCGTCCAGTTCATTCACCACGATGTCAATATTATCGGTGCCGATGCCCGTAGAGAGGGCAGTTATCCGCTTACCGCGATACGTTCCGGTGTGGGTAACAAATTCCCGGTTGTGTGATTGGTGGTCAATGACGTCAAAGTGCTTGCTGATTTCGGCTACACGGCCCTGATCGCCGACCAACAACACGGTATCAGCAATGTGTTCAGCGCGCAGGTGCAGGTGATATACACTGCCATCCGCGTTGAGAACGAATTCTGACTCAGCCAGGCGATTGTCTTCCATAGGTACTTGTTACAGAATCAAATCTATTCTAATTTGACCGTTCATTCAAATGCAAAGCTGATGAGTGTACATATTGGAGCCAGGCCGGGCGACATCGCCAATACCGTACTGATCGCAGGGGATCCATTGCGCGCACGATACGCCGCCGAGCAATTCCTCGAGAGGGCCGTATGCTACAACCAGGTACGTGGCATGCTGGGTTTTACCGGATACTTTAACGGCAAGCGTGTTTCTATCCAGGGTACCGGCATGGGCATCCCGTCTACGGCCATTTATGTGCACGAACTGATCGACGAATTCAAGGTAAAGAGCATTATCCGGGTCGGAACCTGTGGCGCCATTCACAAAAATATCTCGTTGGGGCAAGTCATACTGGCTATGAGTGCCTCGTCGGACTCTGCCACCAACCGCATACATTTTGGCGGACAGGATTTTGCACCTACCGTGAGTTTTGAGTTAGTAAAAGCTGCCTATGAAGCATCCATGAAGTTAGGGATAGCCCCGTTGGTAGGCCCGGTGTTCAGCACAGACACTTTTTATGGCATGGAACCGGCCAGTCGATGGAAACCATGGGCCGAGCATGGCATCCTTGCTTGCGAAATGGAAACATCCATCTTGTATACCCTGGCCGCCCGACATCGCATTGATGCCCTCACGATCCTTACCGTAAGCGATAATGTGATCACACACGAATATGCAACTGCGGAAGACCGCGAGAAGAAGTTTATGGACATGATGAAAATTGCATTAACGGTCGCCCCGGAATAGCTCCTGTATCCATGAAGATAGCTGGCCAACTGGTTGATATTCCCAATCGCCGCACGTTCCCTGCCGAAGTAGAAATAGCCGATGGACGGATTGCCTCCATCCACGAAGTGCCTGATGCGCCTGCGCATTATATTTTGCCGGGATTCATTGATGCCCATGTGCATGTGGAGAGTTCGATGATTGTTCCTGCTGAATTTGCCCGCATGGCCGTCGTTCATGGCACGGTGGCTACCATCTCTGATCCACATGAAATTGGCAATGTGCTTGGCGTGGCCGGCGTCAACTACATGATTGAGAATGGAAAGAAGGTACCCTTCAAATTTTACTTTGGCGCCCCCAGTTGTGTGCCTGCCACGACATTCGAAACGGCAGGGGCAGAGATTGGCGTGGATGACGTTGACCAACTCTTGCAACGACCAGAAATCAAGTACCTCGCCGAGATGATGAACTGGCCAGGTGTTTTGCATGGCGATCCCATCGTGAAAGCCAAAATTGCCCTCGCACATAAATACCATAAGATCGTTGATGGGCATGCCCCGGGGCTACGCGGTCAAATGGCAGAGAAGTATATCGCTGCCGGTATCAGTACCGACCATGAGTGTTTCACCCGTGAAGAAGCCCTCGACAAACTGCGTTGCGGGATGAAGATACTCATCCGTGAAGGTAGCGCTGCCAGAAACTTTGATGCCCTCGTTGACCTGATCCGCGATTACTCATCTGACATGATGTTCTGCTCTGATGATAAGCATCCGGACAGCCTCGAGGCTGGACACATCAATCTGTTGGCACGACGGGCGGTGGCCAGGGGCATTGATGTCTACCAGGTGTTGCAGGTTGCGTGCCTCAACCCGATTCAACATTATAATCTGGAAGTTGGGCAATTGCGCCCGGGTGACCCGGCAGATTGCATTGTGGTCAAAGACTTACAGCAATTTGATGTGTTAGAAACATATGTCAATGGGTCCCTGGTAGCCCATCACGGGCAAACCCGGATTGCACGAACCCGACACGATGTAGTCAACCGGTTTTCAACACTTCCCAAACAGGCCAGGGATTTTGAAATTGCCGGAGGCGGCAAGCCCGTTCGCGTCATGGTGCCCCACGATGGTCAACTGATTACCGATGAGCAGGTGGTAGATCCGAAGGTGGTGAATGGTAAAATAGTCGCAGACCCTGCGCGCGATATCCTGAAGATTGCGGTGGTGAACCGATACCACGACGCCACACCTGCTGTGGCCCTCATCACGAACTTCGGACTTCGGCAAGGTGCCATCGCATCTTCTGTAGGACACGATTCGCATAACATCATTGCCGTAGGCGCCGATGATGACGCCATCGCGGCTGTCGTCAATGAAATCATCAGGCATAAAGGGGGCGTTGCTGCGACCGATGGCAAGAGTCTCCAGGTATTGCCATTGCCCGTGGCTGGTATCATGTCCGATCAGGATGGCTACGTTATCAGCAAACAATACCAGGCCATCGACCAATTTGCGAAGGCCCTGGGCAGCAAACTGGGTGCACCATTCATGACCCTTTCATTCATGGCGCTGCTGGTTATTCCGGCCCTTAAACTGAGCGACAAGGGCTTGTTTGATGGAGCCACATTTAAGTTTGTTCCCCTGGAAACGAATTGATGATTACTGCCCAGTTACGTCAGCTCATTCGCGATCGGTCATCCAAACTGACAGCTTCCCGTAGTACCATCGGTTTGGATGGGTTTGTTGACACCGTCGTGAAGGTTGTTCGGAGCAAGCAAAATACGTCCAGCTATTTCAATACCATCGCTGAGTTTGGTGAATTTACCCGCGAGAAGGGCGGAATGAATTTCTCCCTGGAGTTGGAAGAACAGATCA
>DNZD01000112.1 GCA_003504855.1 Cytophagales bacterium | reverse complement strand
TTAACCTGCACATCCGACCGGATGGATCTACCCGGTACAATCCTGAACCCGATTTCCGTTTTGTGCTTATTTCCAAATTCCTCTCAGTGGAAAATGAATTTACCATACGGGAAGGCCTTTTATTGAATGCCTATTTTCAACTGAAGAAGTGGGCACAAAGTGATGAGCAGGCCTTTGGATTGGATAAGAGTGATGTGGAAGTGGAAAGTGTGCCCTTGATCTATCATCAGGCTGAATCTGTTGAACTGGTTCGTACAAAGTAATTGCTATGAAATACTGCTGGATTGGATTGCTACTGTGTGCCGCGACAGTATGTGCCCAGGAAAAGGTTCCCTTTGAGGGGATTGATCAGACCTGGCAAAATGGATCAGATCGGAGAGACTCTTCGCTTTTTAAGAACGTGCCGTATTTTACCCCAACCATCCTGTTGGACCTGAACTACAATTACTCGTTCAACAACCCGATTGACAACACCGTGGTGGGATCAACAGCGCTCGCAAGGCACAATGAGATGCAGGTATCTGCCTTGCACCTCGGAGGAGAATTCAACTACAACCAGATCCGGGGAAGATTTATAACACAATTCGGTACCCGGTCAACGATTATCCCCCGCAATGATGGAAGCCCTTACCGGGGCCAATACAATTTGGATGCCGTTTACCGGTATTTGTGTGAAGCGTATGCCGGGTACCACATCAATAAGTGGTATGGAATTAATATTGATGCCGGTCTATTTATGTCCTATATCGGATTGAACTCCTACTATCAGGCTGAAAACTGGGAGTATCAGGCATCCTACACCTCCGATAATACGCCGTGGTTTTTTAATGGAATACGCATTCAGATTTTCCCCACACGAAACCTGAAGATTGAACCCTGGATTATCAACGGTTGGCAGAGTTATGGCAAATTCAACAGCATGCCCGGATTTGGTGGAAGCCTCACTTACCTGTCTTCCGATAGCCGGCTAAAACTGATTACAAATGATTACTACGGCACCGATGCAGCCGGTATTCCCGATCGCAAGCGTTTTCACAGCGACAACAGTATTCTCTTCAGGTACTATCAACGACCTGGCAAGCGCATCGTGCGTGCAGCCTTTTCGCTGACAGGCGACATTGGGTTTGAAAAGGGGGGTGGAGTAAACGGGTTTAACAACAACGATCCGGCAACCCCTGCACAGTACTTCGCAAGTGCTATGTTTTATAACCGGATATGGTTCGCAGGAGGCCGGTGGGCCTGGACCCTGGGTGGTGGATATATGAAAAACCCGGGACGATATCTGGTATTGTATCCCACGGGCCAGGCCAGTCCGCTGCCGGATCCATCCAACCCGACCAAAACTCAGGGTGCCTTTCCATTCAGCGCCAACCCCGGCGATTCCTTTGAAGGATGGGATTGTTCAACAAACCTTGACTTCCTGCCTGACAAGCATTTCTGTGTGAGGCTTGAGTTGGTTCATCGCGAAGCCAGTGTTCCCTATTTCGCCGGACATGGGGGAGTGACCTCACAAACCGGCTATAGTACGTCGGTATTGGATCCTGCATGGCGACCCGACCTGGTGCGGTGTGAAACGAAAGTGATTTTGGCCGTGCTTCTTCGGATGTAGCATGGTTTGCCAATTCAGAATTTTGCCGAGATTTGTCGGCTATGATTAGGTCTGGCGTATGGATTTTGCTGGTGTGTTGTATCGGATTCTCCCGATGTGCGAGTGATTCAGCGGCACCGGTTTCCTGTCTTCCTATGGCAACCAATCCGGTTTGGCCCACCGAGAACTTCAAGTCTGATATGGTCATTCAGTTTACCCGTGACTATCAGGGGCCAGGCATGCAGGGATTTGAAGGAAATATCTTCTTCAAAGAACGCAGTGATAAGCAGGTCACGATCCAGTATGCCTTTTGTGGTCCGTTGTGGTGCACGGACTACGGACAGGAGCTTTCAAATCCAAATGCATCTTCCATCGCTATACTCGATCCAAATGGTCAGGCCCTGGTGCTTGGACTCAGAAAGAATCTCTGCGATGGCGATGTGGTGAAAGGAATTTTGTTTTACGAAGACCAGGGCACCATAGACGCCCGCCTGTATATCAAACAAGGCAGCTCTTTTCAGGAAGCTGCCTTGTTGCAGTACACGAAGCCATTTCAGGCTGAGGTGGAGTCGATTCTTCAAACCATCAGGAGCAAGTGAACCGGCTCTCCGCCGTCAGGCAGGGTAATCAGTCCAATACGGTATGCTGATCAGCCTGGTGGGCGGCGTTACGATCTTTATTACTTTCTTACGCGTAAGAGGTCATCGGATTCAGCCATTGGCTTGTAGCTGTAGTTGGCTGCCGTAGAAATACCCACGTGGTGATGTCTCAGTTTTGCATTTCTTTTCTTGGAAAGAATCATGCATGAACGGCGGGCATTTTGGTAAACCGTAACGCGATATTTTGCTTTTTCAAAGTGGGGCTTTGGAGTGGCATTGGCCAACTGTGTACCGAACACGGATACCGTGAAGATCAGTGTCCACATAATGCCCATTTTTTTGGTGATTTCGGCTCCTGTTTTCATGACTTTGTCGATTTGATGACTCAAAGGTCACGCCACGGCGCTTCCCGGAAATCATGGCCGGGATGGTTTTAATAAAATGAGGATAAGTATGGGATGTCGGGGTTAACCCTGAGTCATCTGCTCAAATACCCCATTATTGGGTTAAAAAATGATCCTTCTAGCGGGCACGGCGAGATTCTGAATGGTTAATTTGGTATACTTTAATCCATGAAAGTTATCTGCCCCCTGATCCTGAGTGTATGGTTGGCCGGCTGCTCGTCAACATTCGTCGTTCAGACGATCAGAAATCCCGTAGTACCCGGCAAAATCACGGATGCGCATAGGGTCGCGGTCGTTGCACTGTATACCGACCACCATATCCGGAAGATGGCCGAAGATAAATTGGTCATTCACAACCCGGCACTCGAGCCTACCTATCCATTTCTGACGGCAAGCATCATTGCAGGCAGTCCTGAAATTGGCAGAAATGTCCTGCGTGATCGTGGTTACAACTATTGCTTATCAATGGGTTTGCAAAAGGTTCAGTTCTATCCCCACCAATTGGTCAATCATGCCTATCGGATTGAAACCAAACTTTATGACCTTGAACGAAACCAAATCATCTGGTACAGCGTGATTGAGTCCAACTCATCCCAACCGTTTTCCGTAGCTGCCCTTGAGGTGTTGAACGAGGTAATGATTAAGTTACGGGAAGAAGGATTTTACGTAACTATTTAGATGTTAGCTAACTTAAGTAAATCATGAAGTATAGTCGTCATCAATTTATTTTCTGCTTTAGTCTTTGGGTTTGGATGATGGCCCTTATGCACGGAGTGGCTGCAGCTCAACCTGCAAGCGAATCGCTGGATGTTAAGCCAGGCGTTGACAGGTGGAAGATCAAGACCACCATCATGTCGTCACCAAAGAAACGGCCCATCACATTTGATGAACTGTTTGACTTCGAGGACCCGATCAGTAGTTATCACAAGCATGTTATAGACACCAGAAGGATTCCTACGGTAATTGGAGATGAATTTCAGGAAGGGAACCTGGTGACAATAACCGGATGGATTCACCTGGTGGCACTCGAGCGTGGCAGCGATCACAAAGATGGGGATTACCACATCCAGGTGTTGGATGGCCCAACCTGGAAGAGCGGCTGCCTGATTGTGGAGGTTCCTTACCCGGACTTCGTTACTGATCCGGTATTGTAAGAGCACTGCCGGAAGATACGTGAAACCATACGTGTGAAGATGCTGGATAACAAGAATCCACCGGTGCGTGGTAAAAGACTTAAGCACCCTTTTCATGTAAAAATTACCGGTCAGTTGTTCTTTGATGCTAGCCACCTGGGCAAAGACCCAAGGGGTAAATTAAAGATGCTCGCCAGGAACTGCTGGGAAATTCATCCGCTCACCCAACTCGAGATCATCCCATAGGCGTACCGAATTCGTATTTGTGTATCTTCGAAAAATGAAGGTGATTTTTCTTCCGGCCCTCGTCCTATGGATGGCCTGCTCGTCTGTTGAACAAAAGTACCAGCCCATCACTACTGACTTTTGCGGTGATATTCAGTCGGTCGCGCCGCCACCTTTGTCTGAACAACTAGATCTTATAGCTGACTCCCTGCTGTCGAAAACAGCTGTCTATTCATTACAGGAAGGCGACGAAGCCATGATCAACCGGGCGTGGCTATGCGCTTCGGCGGAAAAGACCATCGACGTTCAATACTTCATCTTCTCATCTGATAATGTTGGTTTGATTGCGGTAGACTACCTCTTGCGTGCTGCCGATCGCGGGGTGCAAGTCCGGGTGATTGTG
>DNZD01000181.1 GCA_003504855.1 Cytophagales bacterium | reverse complement strand
CAAATCACTGCGCACCAATCGCTCCACCTTAACCGATGACCGCAGGTCGCCAAACTGAACCGTGGCTGTTTTACCCCGGATGGCAAGTATGGTGCCTGTAACTTCACCACCCGTCATTCGAACCTTATCGCCCTCCACCAGTGGCTCTTGCGATTTGATGACAGCCGGTGTTACAGGCTTAACCTTCTTCTCCAGATCCTTTAAACCATGCCTCACCTTGCGCGTCTCTTGCTTCTCAGCCTTGTTCTCCCGGATGTGTCGGATGGTCTTTTCAATTTCGCGGTTAGTCTCTTTCAGTAAGTCCGAAGCTTCCGATTTGGCGCGGTTCAGGATTTCCTTTTTCTGTTTCTCCAATTGGCCATGCAACTGCTCGTACTGCTTCTTCAACTTGTCCGCCTGCTCCTCCCGTTGCCTCAGCTCCCGCTCCTTCACCACAATTGCCTGTTTGCCTTCCGCCACCTCTTTCATGAGGGTTTCGAGGCCAGTCAATTCTTTACCGATAATGCGCTCGGCACTCTTTAACGTTTCTGCCGATAATCCAGTCTTACGGGCAATTTCCAATGCAAAAGAGCTGCCGGGCTGACCGGTCTCCAACCGATACAATGGCGATAATGTTTTGATATCAAATAACATCGCTGCATTGCGTATGCCGGGATGGTTGCTGGCAAAAACCTTCAGATTATAGTAATGCGTGGTGGCGAGTCCCCAAACCTTGTGCAACAACAATTGCTCCAATACGGCCTGTGCAATACCGCCGCCAAAGTTTGGATCGGTACCAGATCCGAGTTCATCCATCAGCACCAAAGACGAAGCGGTGGCCTTGCGGATAAACTGATCCATGTTCTTCAAATGAGAACTGTAGGTACTGAGGTCGTTCTCGATGGACTGCTGATCTCCAATGTCCAGGAAAATGGCATCAAAAATACCAGCCACCGAACCATCGGATACCGGTATGAGCAATCCGGTTTGAAACATATATTGGATCAACCCCACCGTTTTCAGGCACACTGACTTTCCACCGGCGTTAGGCCCACTCACCAACAGAAAGCGTTCTTCCGGGTGCAGATCAATGGTTAGGGGAATGAGCGTACGCTTTCCCTTCAGCGTTTGAAGCAGAATAGGATGGCGTGCATTGACCCAATTAAGTGCGGGCTCGGATTTACACACCGGAAGGATAGCTTCAATCTCACGGGCATAGCGCGCCTTGGCCTGGATGAAATCAATTTCTCCCAGGAAGGAGTATCCGATTTCCAGTTCTGGCAAATGAACGCGTACGCGCGAAGTGAGTTCACGCAATATCCGCACCACTTCCTGACGCTCCTCCAACTCCAGGTCACGAAGATCATTGTTGGCCTCCATCACCTCTCCGGGTTCCAGGTAAATCGTCTGACCCGTCGCGGACTGATCCATCACATAACCCCTGATCTTGCGCTTATGCTCTGCCAATACGGGTATAACCAGCCGACCGTCGCGGATGGTGGGCATAGCGCCTTCGGGGGCCCAGCCGGCATCACGCGCCTGACGCATCAGGGCTTCGGCTACACGGCGTACCTTGCTTTGCTCGTCGCGGAGCCGACGGCGGATGCGCATGAGCTCGGGCGTTGCGTTGTCCTTGATTCGCCCTTCCTCATCGATTTGCTGGTTGAGTGCCTGATATAATGCACGTGCTTCGGTCACAGGTAAAGTCAACCGTCCAAGCGCAGGGGCATCATCTTTCCATTTCACCAGAAATTGTCTGGTCTCAATCACAGATTGCCATGCTTGCCGCAGGTGCATCAGGTCTGTCGACTCGAGGAAGTTTCCCTCAATGGCGGCAACCTGAAACCAGGGCTGCGGATCATCATAGGTACGAAGTGGGGGCACTTCACCGCGACTGATCAGTCCGAGTGCTTCATGGGTTTGCTGATGTAAGACCGTGAGGGTTGTATGATCGGTGTTCAGGGTGAGCGAGGCTACCCGCCCCCTGCCCGGATCTCCCAGGCAATAGAAATTCAGCTTTTGCCTGATCTGGTCAAAACCGAGTCGAGCTTCTACATCCGCCGCCGTCATGACTTAGTTGCCGATGGCTTGTCGGAGCTTTTGTTCTCGCAAACTGAGGGAGTCGATCACAGCATCATATACCGCTTCCAACTCCGGAGAGTGATCCAGGTAATATTGATATGATTTCACAAACACGGAATCCTGAATTCCACTGGATCGCTTGAGGGAGTCCTGCAGGGGGATAAAAATCCGGTAGGCAGAATCCCTGTTTAGGTTCAGAAGTTGGGTCCTGGCTTCGGCCAGGTAAATGGGAATCATCCATTTCACCATTTCCTCCCTGGTCATCACACCCGGGGGCAGCTTTTCGTCCTTTTTGCAGGAAAGCGGCAACAGCAGCAAAATGACCAACAGGAAGCTGAGTTTCATGGAAAAAATCTTTCTTTCGGGGTGCGCAAATTACTCATAATTTAGCGTCGCTAAAATTGTGCCGGATTGAAGACCCTGCTTAAAAAATTACGTCGTTACGAGATTCAGATCCGCAAGGCCATCAACAGCCAGATGCAGGGGGATTTCCATTCGATCTTCAAAGGATCCGGCCTGGAGTTCGATGATGTGCGACCCTACCAATATGGCGATGACATCCGCTCGATCGACTGGCACGTGACAGCAAAAGGCCATGGCACGTTCGTCAAGACCTTCAAGGAGGAAAAGGAACAAACAATCTTCTTTATCCTGGATGTGAGTGCCTCCCAGCAGATCGGAACACCGGGCCGCACCAAATTTGATATTTCGATGGAGATATGTGGTGTGCTGGCCCTGTCCGGAGCCAAGGAATCCAGTCAGATTGGATTGATCTGCTATTCTGATGAACGCGAAAAGTATATGAAGCCCCGCAAGGGACTGGGCCAGGCATACGAAATCATTGCTACGCTTGAGAAACTCCGCCCCAAATCAGCAAAGACCAATCTGTCGAAGGCGATCTCCTTTGCCCTCAATTCCATCCGTCGCAAGAGTGTGATCATCATGATTTCAGATTTCATTGATGACGACTATTACCACAACCTGCAGTCTTTGGCGCTCAAGCATGACCTGGTACTCATTCAGATTGCCGACAAGCGCGAAACAGACCTGCCGAGGCTAGGCATCATTCCGGTGCTCGACAAGGAATCTAAAAAGACCTTGTGGGTGAATACCTCCTTTGGTGACTTCCGGAACAAACTTACCAATACGCATGCTGAACGGCGCACGGCGCTGGAGAAGTTCAGCCGCAAGCACCAGATCAATTACCTCAACCTGACTACGGACGAAGACTATGTTCCCAAGTTGTTGCGGCTCTTTAAAGTAAGAAACAAAAGCCTCAAGACTACGTAGAACGGATGGGCCTTTTCATGAAGCGTTTTACACTTGGGTTGTTGTTCGGTTGGATGTTCGCCACAGCGTCATGGGCGCAAGATACCCCCGTTGTCCGCGGACACTTTTTATCCGATACCACCGGGATCGGCAAGGAAGTTCCCTTCGCGCTAACGGCAAGGTATAATCGTGACCTGCAAATGCTGTTTCCCGATTCCACCTACACCTTCGCCCCCTTTGAAGTCCTTCGGAAAAAATACGCAACAACCAGAACTGAAGGAAATCAAAGTTATGACAGTGTGGTATACCTGGTGGCTACCTTTGAACTGGATACACTTCAACGTCTTCGGCTGCCCGTGTTTCTGGTACAGGAGAAAGACTGTGTTACCATTTTTTCATCCTACGATAGCCTTCGGATCAATCACCGTGTTCACGTGCTGCCTGATTCTGTTTCGGTGGAACGGCTGCCCCTGAAAGTCAACACGGCCTACCTGACCGTACGGCAGCTGCTTAATTATCCTGTCTTGCTGATCATCGCCGGAGTTATCCTGCTCGCTTGCGTCATTGCCTGGATACTGTTTGGAAAGAAAATCCGGCTTTGGTTCGCATTGCGTAGTCTGAACCGCGAGTACACGGCTTTCACCACCCGTTACAGGACTGCCTTACAGGAACTGGAGAACACCTACTCACCACGGAAAGCAGAGGAAACATTGGTAATCTGGAAGGACTATATGGAAAAGCTGGAAGGCAATCCCTATACCCGGTATACTTCCCGAGAAATAGTGCACCACGTTACGGATGCAGAACTGGCTCAGGGGCTTCACGCCATCGACAGGAGTATTTACGGTGGCGGGGCCCATCCCCGCGAGGCATTTCAGTTTCTCTTAAACTTTACTCAAAAAAGATTTCAATTAAAGGAACATTCCCTTCGTCATGGATAGCATCAACTACTTTTCTCCGGAGTGGTTGTATCCCTCCACCTTACGATCATTCACCTGGACCCAGGTCGCATTTCTTTACGCCATCGCACTGGTCCCGGTACTGATTGTAATCCGTTGGGTGTGGCGCTATTACTTCAATCAAAAACTTCCGGTAGCATTCATCAAATCCGATCTGAAAAGCACGGCATTGACGTGGCTACGGTTGATTCCGGATTTGATTCTCACCCTGGCAATCGTGCTCATTTTGGTGGCCCTGGCACGCCCACAAAAGACCAATGAAAAGGTAGAGCAATGGACCGAGGGTATCGATATCATGCTGGCCATTGATATCTCGCAATCCATGCAAATTGAAGACTTCACTCCTAATCGGCTGGAAGCCGCCAAGGAAGTTGCCAGAAACTTCATCAAGGGCCGCATGCAGGACAGGATCGGGTTAGTGGTATTCTCCGGCGATGCCTTTTCACTTACTCCCCTTACCACCGACTATACCTTGCTCAATGCCTACCTCAATGAACTGAATTTTGATATGATTGAAAGCCGGGGCACTGCCATCGGCAGCGCGCTGGCCGTGGTGACAAACCGCATGCGCGAGTCTGAATCCAAATCCAAGGTTTGCATCCTGCTGAGCGATGGGGACAACACCGCTGGCAACATTGATCCCATTACTTCGGCAGAGCTCGCCTCGGCTTATAATATCAAGATATACACCATTGTGGTGGGTAAAGAGGGCATGGTGCCTTACGGCAAAGATTTCTTTGGTCGTCCCAACATGGTCGAGAATACCGTCGATGAGTCTACCATGCGTAAGATTGCACAAATCGGATCAGGAGAGTTTTTTCGGGTGGCTGACAACGAAGCCCTGCAAGCCGTATTCTGGAAGATTGATCAGTATGAAAAAGCCGAGATCAAAGAGACACGTTTCAAGGATACTACCGACTTCTATTTTATCTACCTGCGTTGGGCCATCGTGCTACTCGTCATCTGGCTTTTGCTGAAGTCAACCTTCGTCAGCAACGTATTGCAGGACTAAGGAAGCGGCAGGCTGGAGGGTACAAACAACAACTTACATCCGAATCCAAACAGGATAATACCAATCAGGATATTCATGATTGTCATGGAGCGGGGTGTAATGAGCCTGCGTACTTTGTCTGCCAGAAAAGCCTTGAGGATATCAGTAGACAAAATAGTGCCCAGCATACCCAGGAAGAACAGAGAAAATTCCTGGCCAGCCGCATACCCAAAGTGCACAGTCGCAAAGCTCACTGTGGCCACCCAGAAGAACAATACCATCGGAGTCATACCATTGATCACAAAACCTTTGAGTACATACTGATATTTCCGCTTCTCCGATACAGGCCGGAGGGTGTTAAGTTGCCGTCGACTTTTAATAAGGATGTGATACAATCCAAAGGCGATGAGGATAATTCCTCCTCCGTATGCCAGGAATATTTTCACATTGGCATTCACTGCCCATTGCGCCACCCCGTAGTAGCAAATGACCACATAAAAAATATCGCTCAACGAGACACCTACGGCTACCAATACCCCCTTCCAAAACCCGGCCTCCAGGCTTGTTTGCAGGATCGTAAAGAATACCGGCCCGACCAAAAAGGTCAGCACCAATCCAAATTCAATACCGTGCCCGACTATGGTGATCAAGGTTGAATGAAATTTTGCCAGTCTTCCAGCTGGGCACTTTTTAACACACGCGGAAATTTGTTCTGACCTCCCACTTTACCCTTCGACTCCATCCAGGCGTAAAACTTCCTGGTGGGTACCACATCAACATACACATCACGGAGGGCGGCGCTGCGCTCCACCGCATAGTCATCATTGAGTTCCTTCAAAAAATGATCGAGTCTTTCTTTCAGCAGGCGGCCATCAATTTTGTTGTCAGTGCCAATAAACCAATGGTGAGCAAACAGGGATCCATGTGGGATGCCGGCTACAGTAAACTCCTTGATGTCAATATTCAACTCATTGGCTACACATTCTATGGCCTTATTCATATTATCCACAGACAAGTGCTCGCCACATAAGCTCAAAAAGTGTTTAGTGCGACCCGTGATCACAATCTCAGATTCCTCCACCGACGTGAACCGGATAACGTCGCCGATCAGGTAACGCCAGGCACCTGCACAAGTCGATAACAAGATGGCATACTCTTTTCCTTCTTCAACTTCATCAATGAGACAGGTGGTGGCTGCCGGATTCAATTCGCCCGTAGGAAGAAAATTACTATCATTAAAAGGCACAAATTCATAGAAGATGCCGTTATTCAGCACCAGCTTCATACTCTTTTGCCGCGGTTCCGATTGGTAAGCGATGAACCCTTCAGACGCCAGGTAGGTTTCGATGTAATTGATTGGCCTGCCCAGCAGTTTCTCAAAACCCTTCTTGTATGGATCAAATGCTACACCTCCGTGTACATACACCTCCAGGTTCGGCCAAATCTCATGGATGTGACGCACCTTATGGTAGGATATCACCTTCTCCAGCAAAATTTGTATCCAGGCCGGAACACCTACAATGATACCAATGTCCCATTCATCCGCCTTCCGGGTGATTTCTTCCAGCTTGGCATCCCACTTGCGCGTTTTGGCAATCTTTTTTCCGGGCTTATAAAAGTGTTGAAACCAAAACGGAAGGCGGGCCGCCTGAATACCGCTGAGGTCACCTTCAAAATAACTGCCCTTTTTATTGAGGTGTGTGCTGCCACCTATCATTAATATGCCTGCCTCAAAAAACTTGGGAGGAAGGTCATATTTGGATAAAGAAAGAATCTGCCTGATGCTGGTGCGCTGGATGGCCTTCGTCATGTCCTTCGTCACCGGGATATACTTTGACGCTGCCTCTGAAGTACCTGAGCTAAGGGCAAAATACTTGACCCGACCCGGCCAGCAGATATTCTTCGCGCCTTTGAGAGCTAACTGCCACCAGTCGCGGTGCATTTTGTTATAGTCATGCAGCGGAATCTTACTGAAGTGTTGGTAGAATTCCCGCGGGCCCTTTCGGAAACTCTTCAGGATGGTTGGAAACTGATGAAACTTACCAAACTCAGTATGGCTTGCCGTAATGAGCAATTCCTTCAATACGTTTTTCTGGAGTTCCAACGGGGTGGAGTATTCCTGATCAAGATTTTCCCGAAGTTTTATACCCCTTTTGAGTAAGGTACCTAGGATAGCCATATTTTTGCCCTGGTTGGAAGGTAAATATAGAATGGGAATCAAAAATAACATAGTAAAATTCAGGCATGCCGCCGCCGCCGCTGGTGCACGACTGATCGCGGTAAGCAAAACACACCCGGTTGAAAAAATTCAGGAGGCGTATGACAGCGGTCAAAGGATATTTGGTGAGAATAAAGTCCAGGAATTAACAGAAAAGCAACCTGTGTTGCCCGCCGACATTGAATGGCACTTGCTGGGTCACCTTCAGCGAAACAAAGTCAAATATATTGCTCCTTTTATTTCCCTGATTCAATCAGTGGACAGCCTGCGGTTACTGGAGGAAATTGAAAAGCAGGCGGACAGAAACAAACGCACCATCGACTGTCTGCTGCAAGTGTATATCGCGAAAGAGGAAACCAAATTCGGGTTGAGTTCCGATGAGTTATTGGAGGTTATTCAGTCCGCCGAATTCAAGTCGATGCAACATGTCCGCATCGTTGGATTGATGGGCATTGCAACGTTAACCGGGGATACCCAGCAAATCCGTCAGGAATTCCGCAGCCTGAAAGCCTTGTTTGAACAGATAAAATCCATGAGTCTTCCCGGACCGTTGTTCCTGCGTGAACTATCGATGGGTATGAGCGCTGACTATCCAATCGCCCTGGAGGAAGGAAGTACCCTGATCAGGATTGGGACTGCTATTTTTGGGGACCGTAATTATGCTGCCGTATGAAATCCAATACCATCCTGATACTTGCCGCCCTGTTGGGTGCGCTCACCGTAGCACTAGGTGCCTTTGGCGCCCATGCGTTGAAGTCAACCCTGATGGCCAACGGCAGATTGGAAACCTATGAACTGGCGGTCCGCTACCAATTCTTTCATGTACTGGCACTCCTGGCGATCGGCATATTACATGACCGCATCAAGGGACTGACCACAGCTGCTGTTTTGATGGTGATTGGGATTTTCATTTTCAGCGGAAGTCTGTACATCCTGTCCCTGGCAAATCAGCCCATGTGGGGCGCCGTAACACCTTTCGGCGGTGTTGCATTGATTGCAGGTTGGTTAGCCTTTGCGTGGGCCGTATACAGGCAGGACCGTTAATTGACGGTTTTCTTGATCACCACCTCGGCCGAGAATGATACCTGGCGTCCTTCAGAATTAATGGCGTTGGAGACGATGGTGACAACTTTATTCTGTTTGCCAAACTTACCCGCTGTATTAAAGGCTATGGTCAATTCACCAGACTGACCCGGACCAATGGGATCGCGTGCCCAGCCTTTTGGTGTGGTGCAACCACAGGTAACCTGGACATTGGTGATAATGAGGGGTTCATTACCGGTGTTCCTGAAGCGGAATGTATGTTCAACTTTGTCGCCTTGCGCAATTTCACCAAAGTCATAGGTGGCGGACTCCCAGCTCATCACAGCACCTTTACCCTGAGCCGATGCCGCGACAACAATGCCGCTCATCACCAGGATTAAAAATAGTCGCTTCATAGCTGTGATTTTTTCAAATTTACGGATTATGACAATAACGTAGGCAGGCCATTTCATGGATAAAGAGATCGAAAAAAAATTTGGCGGTAAGGTCCGGGTTCGCGTCTGCGGTCTGTACTGGCAGCAAGAGCAATTGCTGATGGTCAACCACCAGGGGTTGTATCCCCATGACTTTTGGTCACCGCCGGGTGGCGGGGTTGAATTTGGAGAAAGCGCCACCGATGCCCTGATCCGGGAATTTGCTGAGGAGACCGGGCTTGTGGTGACTACCGAACGCCTGGCATTTGTCTGCGAGTTGGTTAAGCCTCCCCTGCACGCCGTCGAATTATTCTTTGACGTGAAGTTGGTTTCAGGAACCTTAAGGACCGGTACTGACCCGGAGTTATCGGCCCACGGACAAATGATCAAGGAAGTGCGGCTTATGCCTGAATCAGTCCGCAAAAGCCTGCCAGCGGAAGCCTGCCACCGCCTGATTGGTCATTTGGACAACGAGAAAATCAGGCGACTGAACGGTTATTTCCGGATTTAGTCTAAAATCCCTGCCGCGGGTCAAAAAACTGATATTCGGGCTTAAAAATCTCAAAAAACGAACTTATTATTGCAAGCTAAACCTGAACCACAATGAACCTGACGAAAATCCTCACGGTAATTCTCTTTGGCGTTAGCCTCGTATTGGGCTGGTACCTGTACAGCGGTGTCGAGAATGTGATTGAAGAACGCGCCATTATTGAGTCTACCGAGACAGCAATTATCGAACGTCTCCGTCTTATCCGTGAGGCAGAAGTGCTATTTCAAGAGCAGAATGGCCGTTATACCAGCAGCTGGGACACCCTGGCGAACTTTATCGAAACAGGTCGGGTACCCATTCTCCAGCGTCGTGAGATCATCAAACAGAAGGCATATGGCGGCGAAGAAGTGACTATTATCACTGATACACTTGGGTTTGTGTCTGCCAAAGAG
>DNZD01000054.1 GCA_003504855.1 Cytophagales bacterium | reverse complement strand
GACAGCGCCTTCGAGATTTGCGTCGGATTAAAAAGTGAAAGTTCCGCTTTACAAGTATTGCCAAGCAAATCGGCACCACCCGCAAAGCGTCTCGCTGCAGCGGGACGCGAAGATCGGCAGCGCTGGTAGCGATGACGGGGCCACGCGGCCCTGGAGCGCAATTCTTAACATCCAACCCATACCCAAATAAGAAACTTGGCCTCCAATGATAGCAACTGTTGTTGGTGACTCGAATACAGTTTCAAAACATTGGCCGGTAACGTTGAAAAAGCCTGTTTTGAGCATAGTGGGGCAAAACACCAACAACGGAAGGCTAACCCACGGTGCCGGTTAAGAAAACCGGCACACACTAGTTTGTTTCAACAATCCAGAAAACCGGCACAAACGTATTGCCCCGCGTATTATTCGGGCATATTTTGCGTTCTTGTACGTTACCAAATTCATGCGCACGCTCTCCCTGTCGGCTTTTTTGAAGAACTGGTCTTACTGGTCGCGCCTGGCGGTAATCCGTTGGCAATTTGTTGCGTTCCTGCTGGTGGGATGGGGCCTCGTCAAATGGCTGGAGCAGGAATACGGACAAGATGACTCCAGCCTCTGGTTGGTCATGAATTTGTTCACCCGAATAGTCACTTACACGATCATTGGACTTATCATCATCAGCATTGGATCGGCCCTGGTAACATGGCTGATTCTTCGCAGCGGCATCCGACGTCATGCCATCACGCTCCAGATTCGCTTTGGTGATGGCCATCAGGCCGAGGCAGGCTGGGTACCACTTACGATATCACTCACTGGCCGCATCCTTCGACCCATCCTGGGAACCGTGCAGGCAGGACTGGTGTTTTCAGACAAGCGCGTGACACAGCGTATCGTGCTCGATGAAAATATCCGCAAGGCGAAGCAACTTTTGCGCATCGGCATTCAAGGATCGGGATCAACGTTCCTGCATGACCGGGGCATCTATGATGTCGACAAGGTAAATGTTCTCTGTTGCGACATGCTCGGCCTCGTGGCATTACCGGTTGTCATACCATTCACCCGACAACTGTACACACTGCCGGTGCCGATGAGTCCACGTACTGTAAAGGCCCAGCCCAACTCAGCGGAAGAACAAAAGCACCGGATCGAAATACCGCGCAGGGTAGAAGGAGAGTATGTCAACTATAAAGAGTTCGAAACCGGCGACAACATCCAACGTATCGTTTGGAAGATCTATGCAAAGAGCGGCCAGCTGGTGGTGCGCATACCAGAGACCAAAGATCCATACGCATCGCACTTGTATTTATACGCCAGTTATTTCCACGGCTTCGAACCGGCGGGCGGTGCCTTTGAAACCGAGTTGCTGAACGTATACAAGGACCAGTTGCGCAACCTGTATGAAGCGTTGCTGAAGAATGGTTACGATGTGCGCTTACCACATGACCAGGAAATCCCCAAACTCGCCGGTGTATCAGAAAAGAAGAATGAGTTGTACCAGATTGCAGCGTGCAACTGGCAAGCCCATACGCCGCCGTCGGTACTCATCAAGCCCCAGCGGGCGGCGTTTGTTTGCATTACTTCGTTCACGCCTGCGGCAGAATTGGAAGTGCTGATCAACCGCATCCCGGATGTTATTCCGATCGTGGTCCTGCGACTTTCACATGCCATCCCTTCACCGTTTACGTTTTCGATGCGGGAAATATTCTTCCGGCCTGAGCGCACGCCGGCTGACGAACTCCGCAGACCATGGATGCTTTCGTCGCTGCGCCGAACACTTATCCGGAATGAAAAGGAGATGGAGCAGATGCTGAAGAAGCGAAACAACAGTTGGATTACTGACGTTATGGAATTTCAACGATGAGCAGCACGAACCAAAACGAACGATTCCGTCAATTGACCATCCGGTGGGTGTTGTTGGTGCTTCCCACTTTACTGGTAGGGTACCTTTCGCTGCGGTTTCTCAACTTTTCATACACGGCATTCACAACGGGTATCGTTACCCAAACCATTTACTTTGGGCTGGGTCTCCTGGCCGCCTACACCTTGTATTATTACGGTGCCCGGTGGGTTATTACGGTGATCATTCTTTGGGCAGTGTACATGCTCATGGAGCGAATCATCAGTCGCTTGCCCGGAGAGTTTGATGTCTTCTACACCACGGCCCGGTTCCAGTTGTATTCCACCTTGTTCCTTTTTGGATGGACATTTGGGCTCCTGCTCGCGCGCGTGCGACTGGCCTACCTGCTCATCTTCGGTGTGTACGCCGCCATGACCATCGTTGCCATTTCCGATACGGTGGATATCAGCATTGGTTATATCATCTCACACCTGATTCCAGTAGTGGCTTATGGTCTGTATATGATGTACATCACGCCCCAGCTCAGCGAGCGCATGGACATCACACGACCCAAAGCCATTCGATTGGCAGGCAGGTTTGGGTTGTTCATTCTCTTTATCCTGTTGGCATTCCTCGCCACCCAGTACTTGTTTCAGGGCAACCTCCAAGCTGTGGAGAAAGAGCTTGCTGCACGCGGCTCATTCAAAAACGATGGAGGCAAAGGAGAGGGCAAGGACAAAAAGGACGATGGCTACGATGATCGATATGGCCTGATGGACAAGGGCGACGATGGCTATCGGCTAAAAGACACCATGCGCGTGAACACGAAAATGAGTTCATCCGACAAACTCATGTTCTGCGCGAAGCTGGACAGCTACTTTCCCGATGGAAAGACTCCGATGCCGCTGTACTTTGTGTATCACTACCTCACCAAATACGATCGTGCCAAAGAGAGTTTTACACGGGATGTCAACGTTCCCTACCTGGATGAATTTGATGTAGACCCCACGGCCTTGCCGATGTACTATTCCATTACCGATACCTCCATGATCCGGAAGTCATTGGGTTGGAATCTGAGAAAGGTGGTCGACGCACAGGTATACCTTTCAGAAAACACCTGGAAGCATTCCGTGCTAGGTCCGGCGAACGTGTTTGCGATAACAACTATACCGGTAGAAAAGGATTTTCAAAAAACATTCCTCGCCGCGTATAAACTGAAGAGCTACATCTCGGAGCTCAATAATGCGTACTTCGTATACAACATTTCGTCCAATCCGCAATTGGAAGGATTTCAGGAACAGAGACATGAGGCCTTGCGGCTGGTGGAAAATTTTGAAGGGATTGATACCGCCTTTGTCAACTACTATACCCAAATGCCCCGGGGCGGCATCTATGATTCCATTGCCAAACTGGCGGATGGTTTGATCGGCAAGGACAAGCCTCCTGTGGATAAGGTTCTGGCTGTTCGCGATTTCTTCCTGCGACGCAATGAGAACGGCAAACGCATCTTCCGTTACACCCTCAAACCTGGCGCTGTGGATGATCCAAACATTCCCAGCTCGAAGATGCTGTACAACTTCCTGTTCAAGACCCATGCTGGCTATTGCACGTATTATGCCGGAGCCTCGTTGTTCATGCTTCGATCATTGGGAATACCTGCGCGCTTCACCACAGGCTTCGCTACTGTAAACCGCAGTGACAAGAACAAAGGATGGTATTGGTTTTATGCCAGCCAGGCACATGCGTGGACGCAGGTATATTTTCCAGGTTTTGGGTGGATGGATTTTGACATGACCATCGGCAACGAAGATCAACAAAGTGCCCCCAAACCTGATGGTACGCCGCCATTGCCGCCACCGGAACCCTGGCTGGTGCTCAACGCACGCGCGGACGAAACTGACAGTATAAAGAAGTTCATTCAATCCTCCTTTAAGGAGTTGATCTTCCAGGACAAGCCATTTGGTTTGAAAGAGCCGGGGCAACTGAGATTGGACGCATCACAAAGTCGCGTCGTTCTGAACGATAAGGATACCACCTTCGCCGTGCTGAAGCCGGGAGACTCCATTATTGTCATTGCCTACAAGGATGAGAGCAAGCAGTTGCCGCGTGTGCAGGCCGGCGTGCCGATCGAACAGCAACTGAGGAATTTCCCCAACCCGGTGCATGTCGATGAGATTCACGTGCGGAAAAAAGAGAAAGAGAAAAAGCAGGAAGATGGAAAGGGCACAACCGCAGAAACGAAAGAACCAACGTTGACCTGGCAGCAGATCGCGGTGATCACCGCAAAAGCAATCGGTGTCTTGTTGTTGATGATCCTGTTGCTACCGCTGGCCTACCTAATCTACCGGAAGCTGCGCACCAGCCTGACGAGTGATCCCTTGCGAAAAGCAGATCAGGTTTATCGCACGGTTTTGTACCAGTTACACATGAGCGGACTGGAGCGCGACGCTGCAACGCCATTGGAATATGCTACCCAACAAGTCGATCCGGTTCTGCACATTGGCTTTGAGGACTTTATGAGAATGTACCTGCGCCTCAAATATGCCGGGCAGGGAATTCAACCTGGTGACCTGGAACTCATACAGTCTACGTATGTGAAAACGGGGCCAGCCATACGTCAACATCTGGGAATTGGAAAGACCATTCTTACCTATTTTAACCTCCTGCTTGCTGCGCGCTTTTTGCAGCGACCAGCACCACCCGAATACGAAACTTCTACGCTATGAATACGACGAGTACCAAACTCCAGCAACTGATTCAAAACATTGAAACCATCATCCGTGGCAAGACACAGGAGGTGCGATATGTAGTCACGGCCTTGCTGGCGCGTGGACACATCCTGCTGGAAGACAACCCTGGCGCAGGCAAGACCGTGCTCGCCAAAACGCTGGCGCAATCCATCGCTGAAGCCCCTGGAGATCATCATACCGAGGGTGGTGTACAATTCAAGCGGATTCAGTTTACACCTGATCTCTTGCCCATGGACCTTATCGGTTCACATATTTTCGATGAAGTGAAAAAGGATTTTGTATTCAAGAAAGGTCCGTTGTTCACCCATGTGCTTCTTGCCGACGAGATCAACCGCGCATCGCCCAAGGTGCAGAGTGCCTTGCTGGAGTGTATGGCCGAAAACCAGATATCAGCAGGGGATACCACTTTTGCGCTGGACAAGTTCTTCTTCACGATTGCCACGCAAAACCCGATCGAGATGGAAGGCACGTATCCGCTGCC
>DNZD01000131.1 GCA_003504855.1 Cytophagales bacterium | reverse complement strand
TATGAACGAATCCAAAAGCAATGGATAACGGACTCTTAAATGTTACCGGCAGATTTTCCTGCCGGTCATTGGCAGCCAGGTTGGAGCGTTGAAAGTTGGCAGGTTTGGCGGGGTTGGTTTCCGTATTGATCAGGAGATTGTTGGCAACAAAATCCCGGGACAGTGTACCGCTTCCAAAGAGAGTAGTGGATGGCAAAGTAACCACCAGCCCGAAGGAACCATGACGTCCTTGATGGGCGATTCCCAGTTTGGGACTGAATCGCAGGTGCGCGTATTCCACGGAGGCCGATTCACTGGTACTGACCAGACTGGCTCCGGTATTGTTCAGGATCATCCGCGCCAGTTCACTATGTCCATAGTTCTGAGCACGGTAGGTAAACTGATTTGTTAGTCCCACTGACCAGGCTGAGTCGAGTTTATAGGCAATGGCGAAAGCGGCCATGTTCTCAGACAAGTGGGAATTGATGGTAAACTGGCCAACGAAGTCCTCGGCACCCGGGCTTTGTGATTCAACTACAATGTTTTTGGGTCCGGATGTATAAGCCGATGACTTGAAGTTAAATTCAGTGGGTACCAACAATGCGTACCCCATGGTAATTCGGGAACCCCGTTTCTTGGGTATCAGACCGGAGACTGTGATGGGGACAGCCGAGAACTGACTGGAGGCAACGTCCAGATTTTTCCCTGCGCCATCCTTTGATCGGATGCTGACAATCTGGTATGCGTTGGAGTTCAGTGATACGGAAGAAGATTGTACGAACGATAACAGGGCAGGATTGTACACCACGGAACTGTTGTCCGCCAGTCCGCCGACTGCAGAGCCACCCATCAACGCAGCCCGTGTACCATACCGATATGTCCAATAGTGTGTGTCCTGCCCGGAAGAAAGGAAAGGCCTCGTCAGGCCCAGTAAAATAAGTATGCACAGCAGGGTTGGACCGGATTTGTGCAAGGACATGGTTGAATATTAAAAACCCAATCTATGAATTTAGTTTTCAAATTGGAGGCATTAACCGGATGAAGATTAATGACCGTATGTTATTCAATTGCGCTCTGATTTTAGTAGCAGCTGTCCAGCAGTTTGGCCGCTGACGCGAGACCATCCCATTTTTGCAGATCATTTTGTGCTGACTTGCTCAACTCAAGATACTTGTCACAGCCCATCAGGAGCACATCAATCTGATCTTTGTACTTGCTCTTGTAAACCACGGTTTTTTCATTGGTAACCTTGTTGAGGATAATCCACTCATCATTGAGTATGCCACCGGGTGTTGATGATGCCTGTCTTCCCTGGATGGTGAGTTCGAGGGCACTCAGGTTGGTCTTCAGGCTTTCATTGTCTGAATTATCCAAGGCTTCCTGCACGGAGTTGTACCCGGAAACGGCGGTGAGTTTGTCGCGAAGGTCAATCAGTTGTTCTGTGGTTGAAACGCGCAGGATACTATCCATGTTGGAGACATAATTGTTCTTCTCCTGATCTTGCTTCACGGCTGCGGTGGCAGCAGCGGTGGTGCCGACCTGCATCAATCCTTTCGCCATGGACGTGGCAAATTCATTGATGGTGGTCGGATTGGGATTGCGATACACCTGAAAGGTCTTGCCTTGAAACAGTTCCCAGACAAATTTACCGTCCACAACGGTGTAGGTATACGTTTTTCCTTTGTTCAGGTAGGTGAAACCGGATATGGTCTTAGGGTTGTATTCCGCATACTGACCATCGGCTCCTTTGAACGTGATTCGTTCCAGGTAGCGCTGACCCTGTCCGCGAAACAAAGTTACCTCTCCGTTAAGTGCGCCATTGCTGGTGAGGATGCTACCGGGGTAATTGTCTTTACTTTCCCGCGCCAGTTTGGCTTGAACCACTTCAGCTTCTGATACGGTGTATCCATAGTGGGCGACTTCAGGCACGTCAAATTTCTCTTTGCCGGTTGGTGTTTTGATTTCGATATCTTCAAGCACATTATCTTTCTTACGCAACTTCAATTCGCCTTCCAACCTTTGGCCATTGCGCAGGATCACATAACCGGCGCGGGGTTGCGTACTCTGAATGACCTTTCCCATCACCACACCCATATTACGCCATTCGTACATCGACTCCGGGCTGTCGTTGATGGCAGCAGCAGCGGTGCTGGTGCTCGCATTGGGATTGACGTTGGTAAGTCCGTATGACTTGAGGGAGGCAGCCGGAAATTTTAGTTCCTTCCCATCGCCTTCAAATTCTATTTCGTTGACGGCAGAAGGACTGCCATGCAGGGAAATTTTTCCATCGAGCCGCTTACCGGATTTGAGCACCACGTATCCGGATTGCATTTCAGTCTTGCCTTTCTTCCAGGTATATGCGCCGGCCGGGGAGTCGTTGATTTGGGCTGAGACGGAATAGCTGATGAGAAAACAAATGATAAGGATGAATAACGTGGGTCGCATAGGATGGGGGAGTAGTGGTTTGAAAGATAGGGTTTTTCTGCGGTTATGCCCTTGACTAATATTGAATGTAACAGGAGATTCGGAGTGAGTATTACGTATATTCGTTTTGATCTATGTCAAGTCGAATGGTACACGTACCAAAGCTGATAGTGGAGCAGATGAATAAAAAGACTTTGGTCTTTTTATTTGTTATCTGTTTTCATTCAACGCAATGTCTGTACGCTCAGGGTAGTACTCCTAACTACCCAAGTTCTGATGTCTCTGATTCAACAACGATTATTTTCAGGAAACCGCAGTATTTGAAGTTTGCCATATTTCCGTTCTTATACTCCAGCATATTCCGGAACGAACAGTGGCTTATTGTGCATTATGAAATTGGAGTTAAGAAAACGCCGATTAGCATCAGTGGGGTGGTGGAGTACGACAGCTGGACTCATCGTCAAAGTATCGGAACGAGCACCTTTATTAGTACTTCCGGTAATATCAATCTCTGGTTACGACCTCAAATAAGATACTACCTGTCAAAGCAGACCCTGAGTGGTTTTTATTCAGGTGTATTCCCTGTAGTACTTTATCGGGACATTCTGGGACCACAACGGTTGAATGGGTACTATGCAGGTGCCGGATTGACCTTCGGGTATCAACTCCTGTTTAGATCCCGGTATCCTGTCGACTTCAACCTTAGAATTTCAAAGCAAAATGGTTACGTAAAGTCTATTGACATCAATGGAGCGCCAAGTATGATTCATGACAGTCTGCTTTTTGGATTTATGGAAATCAACATCGGGTTAAGAACTCGCTGAGTTTGGATGAGCCAAATTTACGGCGATTCGGTATGCTGGAATTACTATACCACGTAGTGAGTATTTCTGATTCAATAAGTAGGGCTAATGGCAATCTCCAATTGAGTTTGTTAATTTCATGCTATGAGCAGATTCACGATAGCAATTGTTGTAGTGCTTAGTGCACTTGGTTGCGAGAAAGATGAACCATGCCTCAAGACAACATTGCCTGCCTTGCAACAGTATCCCTTTCTTAGTCCCGCAAGATATCTGGCTGTATTGCAGAACGTGGATCAATCTGCTGATCAGATTAACCTGATCATCAGGAATCAGCGGGACTATGAGAAGTACTTGCTTATTAGGTCGGATACTACCCGCCCCGTAATTGACTTTTCAAAGCGTATGTTGCTGGCTGGACATGTTCGGGAAGGAACTTCTGCCAGCGTGGATTCAATGAGTATTGCATCCACCTGTGAAGGGTATTCACTGAATGTTTTTGTCAATCAGGGAAATCTTGGCGTGGTTCAATTTGTTCCCTATTATTTCCTGTGTGATATAACAGACAGGCAAATTAAGGTTAAGGTGATAGATAATTAGGCCCACCTTGTGAGCCGAGAATGAGATTTGAACTCACGACCTGCTGATTACGAATCAGCTGCTCTACCCCTGAGCTACCTCGGCAAGAAAACTAGAACTTAGGACTTAGGTGGGTGAACTTGGGCCTTAGAAGCTGGGGGCTGTTACCCGGCCCATGAAGTTCTAAAGCCTGACGGCCCGTGTCTATTCTCCCCGTAAAAGTAGAATTATTCCTAAAAAGTATAACTTTCACCTACGTTATGCTCTCAAAAAAATGTAAGTACGCCATCCATGCCCTGGTTTACCTCGCTGAACGATACCAGCAGGGTCCGGTGCATATTCAGGATATCGCCGATTCACAGCGAATTCCCAAGAAATTCCTCGAAGCCATCCTGCTTGAAATGCGCAACGCCAAAATCCTGCACAGCAAAAAGGGAAAAGGCGGGGGATACTACCTGTACAAGAAGCCCGAAGACGTCAACATGGTGGAAATCATCCGCCTCATGGACGGGGCCATCTCCATGCTTCCCTGTGTCAGCCTCAATTACTACGAACGCTGTGAGGAATGTACCAACGAAGTCACCTGCGGCATCCGCGACGCCTTCACCGGCGTGCGCGACGAAACCCTGAAATTGCTCTCCAAAAGTACCCTGGCGCACATTGTTAAACGACAACGCGAACTCGCCAAATAGGGGTACTAATAATCTATTGAATTAGTAGACTTTTGGTCTATATTTGCACCTCAACTAAATAGTCTGTCTTATGGCAATCCGATTAGGAGAAATAGCGCCCGACTTCCAGGCGCAGACCACTGAAGGTCCTATTCAATTTCACAAATGGCTCGGCGATGGATGGGGCATCCTGTTCTCTCACCCCGCCGACTTCACCCCGGTATGTACTACCGAACTGGGCGCCGTGGCCAAACTGCGAGCGGAGTTTGACAAGCGCAATACAAAGGTTATCGCCCTCAGCGTAGACCCGCTCGATGCCCATGAAAAATGGATCGGCGACATCAATGAAACTCAAAAGACCAACGTCAACTTCCCGCTTATCGCAGATCCGAAGTTTGAAGTGGCCAAATTGTACGACATGATCCACCCGGAGGTGAGTGATAAGTTCACAGTTCGTTCGGTGTTTGTGATCGGACCCGACAAAAAAGTGAAACTCACCATCACCTATCCTGCCGCCACCGGCCGGAACTTCGATGAGATTATCCGGGTGATCGACAGCCTCCAACTCACCGCTAAGTACAGCGTGGCCACGCCCGCCAACTGGCAGCAAGGTCAGGATGTGATTATCACCACAGCTGTGAAGGACGAAGATATCGCTGCCAAGTTTCCGAAGGGATATACGCGCGTGAAGCCTTACCTGCGCATCACGCCGCAGCCGAACATCTGATCAACAGGACACACCATACCGAACCCCTCATGGCTTTCGCAATGAGGGGTTTATTTTTTTACTTTGCAGTCCATTTTCACCATCTACCCCGTGTCGAAAGAGAAACCCATGAATGAGATGCCTGTGATGCAGGAAGGAGAGGGCATCATGTTGTTTTATCCGCATGTGCCGAAGGCAGCGCTGGCGGCAGTCACGGAGGTGCTTCAAAGCCGGTGGATCGGTCAAGGGCCCCGGGTGGCACAATTCGAACAGGAGTTTGCGGAGAAATTCGGAGGTGGCGGAAAGGCCCTCGCTGTGGGTTCAGGTACGGATGCCCTTCACCTGGCTTACATACTCGCCGGCCTCAAACCCGGTGATGAAGTGATCACGCCCGTGTTTACCTGCACGGCCACCACGATCCCCTTCCTGTACATGGGCGTGACGTTCCGCTTTGCGGATGTTGATCCGCTTACGCTGAACATCGACGTGAACCATGTGCGCAAACTGGTGAATGAGAAGACGCGTGCGATCGTATGTGTACACTATGGGGGTCTTCCATGCGATATGGATGAGTTGCTGGCCATCGGTCGTGAATACAACATCCCCGTGATCGAGGATGCTGCCCATGCGTTGGGTGCTACCTACAAAGGAAAATACGTCGGCTCTATAGCTGACTTCACCATGTTTTCATTTCAGGCCATCAAGACCATCACCACCGGCGACGGAGGAATGTTGGTGGTGAAAGATCACGCACTCGTGCCCAAAGGCGAGCGGGTGCGTTGGTTTGGGATTGACCGCTCGAACAAGCAAAAGGGAACGTGGGAAAACGACATCACCGAGGTAGGTTATAAATACCAGATGACGGACATAGGTGCGGCCATGGGTCTCGCTGCATTGAAAGAATTTGATGAGACGTTGGCGTATCGTCAACAATTATTTGCAGCCTATCGCAAAGGACTGGCAGGTGTTAAGGGGATACAGCTGATTGGCGCTGACGCAAGCGATCGCACCCATGCCTCGTGGCTTGTAACCGCGCTGGTGGATCGCCGCGTTGACTTTATGAAGAAGTTAAGAGACCACAAGATTGAGTCTGG
>DNZD01000153.1 GCA_003504855.1 Cytophagales bacterium | reverse complement strand
TGTTGCCTCTTTGAGGTCGATCTGGTTGGTGCCGATACAGAATGCGCCGATCGCCATCAGTCGTTGCGCATGTTCCAGCACTTTGGCAGTGACCATGGTCTTGGACCGGATTCCCAGGACGCTCACGTCTTTGATCTTCTCGCAGAGTACCTCTTCGGTGAGACCGGCCGGGTAACTCTCTACCGTAAATCCTTCGGCACGCATCATTTCAATCGCCACTGGGTGTACATTTTCCAGCAACAATACATGGATCCGGTTTTTTGGATACGATACGGCCGTATTCAGTTTGTTGAGGTACAGGAATTCATCCAGGCTGGGTGTTACGTGGTCCGCATGGTTAAGGACGCTTTCACGTTCTACGTTTTCGGTAAAGGCGTAAAACTTGTTAGCAAGTCCGGCATGTTTGATTTCATAGTCAGTATAACCGTCACCGATGACATACACGTCGCCGGGTAAGTTGAGCCGGCGCAGTTGTTCCGATTTTCCATTGTTGTCGGAGAGGGGGTTCTCTTTGTCGAAGCCGGTAATTTTGCCAGAGGCATCAAACGTAAATGAATTGGCGAGTATGTTCTCTGGTTTTACGCCGAACTCACAGACTACAGGTTCGATGAACTCGCGGAAGCCGTTTGAGATAATATAAATATTGTCAGCATAAGTGTTGAAGAAGTCCTTATTGCGTTTGAAAGATTCAGACACAAGGGTCTTCAGTTGGGTAATGAGGGCTGGCAGGTGTTTGCGTTCGGCCTGCAGCACCTGCAGGCGCTGTTCCAGACTTTCCCGGAAGGAGATGGCGCCTTCCATACCAAGCCGGGTGATGTCTTCGACCTTTTTTTTGAGCTGTGCCTTGTCGGGGTGTCCGTTCAGGGAAATGTCAGCGAGGACATCAAATGCCTCCACCTTGGTAAAAGTGCTATCGAAATCGATTACGAAGTACTTATTCAGTTTCATGAAGAAAATTGAATCGCTAAGGTAGAAAATAGAAGGTGAAAAAGCGGTTTTTATGGCCAGCCATGCCTGACAAGGCTGGAGGTGCCGCATGATATGAGGAATAGTGTGTAAGAAATGTTGGTGGGATCCCCTGCAACTGTTCCAACTCCATCATTTGAACAACGAACGGAACTATTCAGCGCATAAGCAAAGGCAGTCTTATGGTTTGCCGAAAGGTACACGCTTAAGCGCCATGTGTCCGTTGCTTATCACGATCAATGCATCCTGAAGCGCGCGAATGTCCTCCAATGGATTACCCGGTACCAACACCAGGTCTGCCTCCATGCCGGGAATGATCTTACCCGTTTTTGAGGCAATACCCAATAGCTCGGCACTGATTACGGTTGCACTTTGGATGGCCTCAAAAGGTGTCATTCCCATGCGCACAAAATGCTCGCACTCCAGCGAAATCCGACTGGTGCTTTGGTTGGTATAGTTGTTATCTGCACCGGTAGCAATAGGAATACCAAGGGCATGTGCTTTGCGGAATACCCTTTCTGCCTGAGGCATCATAAAACGTCCGCGCAATTCAAGCACAGCACCGGAATAATCGCCGCCCGGTTTGGTAAGGTCTTCGAGGGTGATGTAGGTGGGTACCAGATAGGTTCCTTTTTGTTTCATCAGTTGTAATGTCTCATCACTCAGGAAGGTGCCATGTTCTATGCTTTTGGCACCGGCCAATACAGCTGCCCGGGCTCCTTCATCGCCATGGGCATGAACCATTACCGGAACGTTCCGGGCGCCAGCCGTTTCGGCAATCACCGTCAACTGATGTTGGGTGTAGGATTGTTCCCGCGGATCTGTCTCTGGTAGTCCGGCGCGTTCGGTGCCACGACTCTTGATCACGGCGGCACCACGGTCAATGTTTACGTTGACGAGTTGCTTTAGATCTTCATCGGTACCCACGCCACCCATCAGGTTGCCGAGCCTGGGGTCAGCCAGGATGGTTTCACCCAGGTTAGGTGTAACATATACACCGGCCGGCACTACATCAGGACCCGCGATGCGATTGCTCCGGGCAAGGTCCCGCAGACTTACATCCTGATACGCCGACACACCTGCTGTTCGAAAGGTGGTCACGCCGGACAGCAAGGCACGTCGCGCTGATTCCAGGTTGTCAATGTGGGTATGACAATCAATCATTCCGGGTATCGCATAGTTGTTCAGGCAGTCGATCACTTCATACTCTTTAGCTATCGGATCACCAACCTTGCCGATGCGCTCGATCTTTCCCGCTTTGATAAAGACCAGTGAAGAGGGATAAATCTTATTGTCGATGCCATTGAACAGGTTGACGTTGGTTAGTACATAACTCTTTTGCGGGAGTTGTGCGATGGCTAACTGACTGCAAACAACAAGCAGGAGGACAATGAGCGACTTCATGGATTGCGGGTTAATGAATTAATTGTTCTGTAGCAAAGTGGCAGCAGCATCGATTTGTGCCGCGTAGGCCTGAATGCTTTTGGCGGCTATCTCGATCTGTTCCTGAGCCTCATTCCAGCTCCGCTGTTCAATGGCCTCGCGAATGCCGGGCAGTGTCTTCACACCATACCCGGTATAGTATCCCGGAGCATAGATGGTGTGTTTGAACCAGGGCCTGCGCGGAAGTCCCTGTGTCGACAATAACTTTTGCTCAGCCTGATACATGAGTTGATTGATCGCATCGGCCTGCTTTGGATTAGGATGTGCAGCCAACTGGTCGGCGATGGATGCTGCACTTTTTTCCAAGTGGGCTATTGCGTTTTGCAGGTTGGTGAAACTAACAAAGGGTACAGCCTCTTTGGTGGTGGGCAACACGGTCTTTTCTGTAGGATCTGCGGCTTGAGCGTATCGCTTGTCCCGGATCAACATGTTTTCAACATCAGTAGCTTCGCGCATATTATCGATCAACGCCATGACCTCAGTCTGGTATCCACTCACCGTGCGGTGAAAGGCTTTGAAGTCAAATGGCAGCACCGTAGCGTTGGCCAATCGGAGGGTGGTGCGTCCTGCTGCTTTGGCAAGGGCTACGCCATATTCCAGTTTTGGATCGACAAACCGCTTGTAGTGGTCATAGGAATCATAAATCGAATGGTATACACCATCACCACCTTCACCACCAAACCCGATGTTCAGGGATGGGATTCCCAAATGGTCAATGAAGGACGTGTAATCAGATCCTGAACCCAATGCACCCAGGGTCATGCTATTCTTGCTGAGAATTTCTTTTCGTGCTTTCGCGCCCGGTGTATTGATGGCCAGGAATGACTTCTGACGCTCCAGGGCTGTGGCACCTGTTTCGGGATCAATTACATCCTTGGCGACATCAGTAATCAAAGATTCGAAGGTGTGTGAGCCTTGAACGAACAAGAACCCGCGGCCATTGCCATCGGAGTTAATGTAGGCCACTGTTTTTTGTTGTAGTTCTGCAGCATGATGTTCTGCCCACTCGGTGGATCCCATGAGTCCCGGTTCTTCGCCATCCCAGGCACAATAAACAATAGTGCGCCTGGGTTTCCATCCACCTTTCACAAGTTCGCCAATGGCCCGTGCCTCTTCCATTTCTGCTACAAGTCCGCTGGTGGGGTCACCGGCGCCATTCACCCACGCATCATGGTGATTACCACGGATGACCCATTCGTCAGGGCGTTCACTGCCAGGCATACGGGCAATAACATTGAGGCAGTCTACGGTTTTCCAATCAAATGACAGTTTCAGGTGAACCTTTGCAGGTCCCGGGCCAATGTGATAGGTAATGGGCAATGATCCATGCCAGCTGTCTGGAGAAACAGGGCCAGCGAGTGCGGCAAGCAATGGTTGTGCGTCTCCATAGGAGATTGGAATCACCGGTATCTTAATGAGATTTGTTACTTCACTGCGATCAAGCCTTTTTGCGCCAGGCACCGAGCCGATGTTCGGCGTAAGCGGGTCACCCGGGTAAACGGGCATATCCATCACGGAACCGCGCTGGGCACCGTCGGAAGGACGGTAGGGCCCTTTTGGGTAAACATCACCCTGGTTGTAACCGTCTTCTGGAGGGTCGGAATATATCAGGCAACCAATGGCGCCATGCTCCTGAGCAACTTTGGGTTTGATGCCGCGCCAGGAGCCGCCATACTTGGCGATAACAATTTTGCCTTTCACATCAATACCCAACCGGGCCAGTTCATCATAGTCGGCTGGAATGCCGTAGTTAACAAAAACCAGCTCAGCGGTTACATCTCCATCCGCAGACCATGCGTTGTATACTGGAAGTTGTTCACTGGTCATTCCAGAAGTGCCGTCTTCTTTTAATGTTGACTCTGTGAGGCGGGCCGTGAATTTGGTTGGACCTACCAATTCCAGGAGCCGCACTTTCGGTGTAGGGAAAAGTACCTGATAGGATTCTATCTCTGCCTGATAGCCCCAACTGCGAAACAGGTCACGCATGTATTCTGCGTTGGCTTTGCCGTAAGGTGAGCCGACATGGTGGGGGCGTGCGGTGAGTTTCTTCAGCCAGGTGTCTAGGTTAGCGGCCTTGAGTTGTTGATCAAACTTCTCTTCCAGGGTGCGCTGGGCGGCAGCAGCCTCTTTGGTGTAGCCAAACATTCTGTCCGGCTGGGCTTGAGCCATCGTCACGACCAACGCCAGACTGACGGTAATTAGGTATTTCATATGGGCAGGTTTATCCTCCCAATATACGATGGCACGACAAAGAGGCCAGACCGGTTATCAAAATATGCCGGTTGCGCAGCCAGCAAAGTGGATGCTATTTTTTGCGTTTGATAGCGACCTCAGCTTTGGCAACGATGTTCTCAGCTGACAGTCCGTACTTCTTCAGGAGATCGGTTGGTTTGCCGCTTTCGCCAAAAGAATCATTGACGGCAACGTATTCCAACGGGGATGGGTTGAAGCGTGCAAGTACCTGAGCGACGCTGTCGCCGAGACCTCCGTTAATTTGATGTTCTTCGCATGTCACTGCGCAGCCTGTTTTTCGAACCGATGTCAGTATGGCTTCGACATCCAGTGGTTTGATGGTATGCATGTTGATTACTTCGGCGCTGATTCCCTTTTCAGCCAGCATGGCTTCTGCTTCGATGGCAAGCCACACCATATGGCCACAGGCAAAGATGGAAACATCCTTTCCCGTAATCATCGTATCGGCCTTACCGATGGTGAATGGGCGTCCGGTGGTAAATATGGGCCATACGGGTCGACCAAAGCGAAGATAGGCCGGACCCTGGTGTGAACCCAAAGCGATGGTAGCATCCTTGGTTTGTTGATAGTCGGCAGGAACAATCACCGTCATGCCCGGCAGCATCTTCATCATGCCGATGTCCTCGAGTATCTGGTGCGTGGCGCCAT
>DNZD01000183.1 GCA_003504855.1 Cytophagales bacterium | reverse complement strand
AATGGATGGATCAGCGGATGTTGGCGCTCCGGTTATGCGAACAAATACTTCCTGATTGGTGGTCAGGTTGCGTACTTTGAGAATCGTGCCAGGCTTCACGGTTCGATGTTGCCCCAGGTATTTTCTGTTTCCTTCCGTTCCTGGTATCAATTCTACCATGCCGGTTTCCCGAATTTCATCCGTACCTGTTATGGATTCAGAAATGGCAACAGGGTTGGTCTTTACCTCTGCTGGCTTCACCTCCGTTACGGGTTGGTCTTTAATAATGGGCGCCTTGTTCGTCGGCTCTGCCACGGTGAGTACCTGGCCAATTTTCAGTTCATTTCCATCCAAAGCGTTCCACTCCTTCAACTTACTTACGGTCATTCCGTATTGCCGGGCAATAGAGAACAGTGTCTCTTTGGGTGCAACGGTATGCGTGCTGGCTGAGGTGGGCGAAGTTGGCTCTGTTACAGTCTCAGTAATGGTTTTCTTTCGGATAACAATTTCCTGTCCGAGGTTCAAGGATGTCTCTTTGAGGTTGTTCCAGGCCTTGATATCATCCACTGAAACGTTGTATTGCCTGGCAATTGAGAAGAGGGTCTCTTTTGCGGCCACTTTGTGCACCACACCATCGGCGGTCACTTTGGGCGGTTGCCCTTTCACGCGGGGCGTGTAGGGTACTTTCAGGATTTGACCCACCTCTATGCCGGCATCCGCAGAAGGATTCTGGGCCAATACGTCGGCAATGCTGGCGCCGTACCTTTTGGCAATGCTGTACAGGGTCTCCTTTTCACCAACCTGGTGAATGACATACACCTTTCCGTTGATGGTTTCACTGCGAAGTGAATCCGGCGTAGATGACAAGAAGAGGCTAAATAGCAGTAATTGAAACATAGTCTGTAATTCTAACGAAAATTACCACTTCCGCTGTACCCGGAGCAACCTAAAAGCGTTGAATTACTTACTATTTTTACAAAAACACCTCCTATGAAGTCCTTCCTGTTCACGCTGATTTTCTTTCTGGCCTGCTTTGGCCTTTCTGCCCAACAGAAAACGAAGGTTATGGTCATGGAAATCAAGTCCGAAATTGATCCCCGGATGATGCGGTATGTAACACTTGCCCTGGAGCATGCCGAGAAAACCAATGCCGACTACATCATCGTGGACATGGACACCTATGGTGGCGTACTGACGGATGCCAAAGACATCGTCGACAAGATCATGAATGTAAAGAAGCCCATCTGGGTGTTTGTTAATTCAGACGCCGCTTCGGCAGGAGCTTTGATATCTATAGCCTGTGACAGTATCTACATGGCACCCGGAGCCAGCATAGGAGCTGCTACGGTAGTTGAAGGCGCGGGAGGAAATGCCGCACCCGACAAATACCAATCCTATATGCGGTCTATCATGCGATCTACCGCTGAAACCAACGGTCGGGACCCTCGTATCGCAGAGGGTATGGTGGATCAGGACCTCGTTATTGAGGGTGTAAAAGAAGAAGGCAAAGTGATCACTTTCACAACCGCAGAGGCGATGAAACACGGCTACTGCGAGGCAAAAGTGGAATCCATTGAAGAAATCCTTAAGCGAAACAAAATTGACAATTATGAAATTGAACGCTTCAAACTATCTGCCACCGAAAAGATCATAGCCTTCTTTTTGAATCCGTTCATCAGTGGGCTTCTTATCCTTGTCATCATTGGGGGGATATACTTCGAACTTCAAACTCCTGGAATCGGATTTCCGCTCTTTGCTGCCGTCATAGCACTGGTGCTCTATCTGGTACCTTATTACCTCAATGGCCTTGCCGAATACTGGGAAATCCTTGCCTTGCTGGCGGGGTTGGTTTTGTTGGCGGTTGAGATATTCATTCTTCCCGGGTTTGGCGTGGCCGGGGTTCTGGGCATCGCGTTTACCGTCGGATCATTGATTCTCATCATGCTGAACAATGACTTCTTCAATTTTGATTTTGTTCCCCTTGGGGATATTGTTGTTGCGATGTTTGCCACCCTGGGTGGAATTTCCGGTAGTGTCCTGCTCTTGTTTTTGGGCGGCGCCCGGTTATCGCAGACCCGGGCTTTTAGCCGCATTGCCCTCACCGACACGCAACAAGCCGAGAAAGGCTACACCTCTACCACCCATTCAGCAAGTTTGCAGGGCAAAGTTGGTACCGCCTTTACCGTTTTACGTCCCAGCGGCAAGGTGCTGATTGACGACGTGGTGTACGATGCTTTCACCCGGGGTGAATACCTGGAGCAAGGCGATCCAGTTGAAGTAATCAGTACAGAAAGTTCTACCTTGCGCGTACGGAAAAAAGTCTAATGAAAATACTTGGCGTAATACCTGCCCGTTATGCATCCTCCCGGTTTCCCGGGAAACCCCTGGCCGATCTGTTGGGCAAGTCTATGGTGGAGCGCGTCTATCTTCAATGTAAGAAGTCCAAAAAATTGAACGAAGTGGTGGTCGCAACTGACCATCAACAGATATACGACCACGTCATCAGTTTTGGTGGTAAAGCCTGCATGACTGCGGAGCAACACCCCAGCGGCACCGACCGGTGCTTTGAGGCACTGCAAAAGCAGACCGAAGCGTTTGACTTTGTGGTTAACATTCAGGGTGATGAGCCGTTTATTAATCCCATGCAAATTGATCTGCTGTGCAGTTCTTTGCATGAGCGAACAGAACTGGCCACGCTTATTCAGCGGATAAAGACCCTCGACCAACTTCACTCTCCCAACGAAGCCAAGGTGGTGCTTAATCACCGGAAAGAAGCTTTATATTTTAGCCGGTCGCCTATTCCCTTCGTTCAAAAAACGGCTCCAGAGAGTTGGATTTCATCCACGACTTTCTACCGCCATGTGGGGTTGTATGTTTATCGCAAGGACATCCTCGAGCGAATTACCGAGCTGCCCGTATCTCCCCTGGAAAAAGCAGAATCACTCGAACAACTCCGATGGTTGGAGAACGGACTTACCATTGAGACAGTAGAAACTGATCTCGAGGATGGGATGTGCATTGATACGCCCGAAGACCTGGAGCGCGCCCGCCTTTACCTTCGCGAGATCACTCACCACGGGCCTTCAGCCTGAGTTTTTTCTCCGCAAAAGCATTGAGCGCTGCCGTAACGGCAGGAATATCTTTGGATACCAGGTAAGATCCCAACACGTGACCTCCTGCCCCCGGAATAGCTAACATCTCCTTGAGCGAATCAGGAGTTGCCAGTTGTGCATGCATTTCTTTCATGGCACTAACCTTTACCGTCCGGTCCTGTTCCTGTTCATTCTTAAAATAATATAGTGTGATACTTGGACAATGTACGGCTGCAAAAGTCGCAGGGGTCATTTTGTCCTCCAGCATTTCCTGCAATTGCACAACAGCTTCCATCCGGTAAGGATTATTCCAATATCTGTTTATCACCGAGTCCTGCTTGATCACGCGGCTCTTCCCTCCCACCACAAGCCGGGCGATTTGCAGTCCCCAGGGGTCATTGACAAGATGTGCATTGTCATCGTTGATGGCAATATTAGGAGACATGTTCAATAAGGCATATACATCTTCCGGGTAGGTAGCGGCTAGCATCAAGGCCATCGTTGAACCGGTTGAAGTACTCATGACGATCACGCGGTCACCAAGGGCTTTACCAATTGCCAGCGCTTCACGCGAACTTCTCCACCATCGGTCGGGAGTGAAGTACAATAATTGCTCTGTCGTATCAATGCCATGGTCGGCGAGGCGTGCCAGGTAGAGGTTACAACCAAATCGGCGTGCAAAGGCCTTATGGACCGGATCACCCTCGGCCTGGCTGGCTGAAAAACCATGCAGGTAGACGATGCTGAATGGAGTCTTTTGACGGGAAGAATCTGCCCAAACAATACGTGCTTCGTTATCTGGCTTCACGCGGTGTTTTGATTCCTGGTTGGCGACGTATTGCTCGAGGTCATCCGCTGCTTGCGGCACAACTATGGGCGCAGGATCCCATTGCGGACGGTCGGGCTCAGGTCCCAAAAAGTAAATACCACCAATCAGGATAATGGGAAAGGTGAAGTAAATGATTTTCTTATTCATAGGCGTAGATAGTATAAAGATAGACAAACCAATGCATTCCGCAGGAGATACGACGAGGCTATAAATAAGAAAGCCGGACCATAGTGTCCGGCTTTCCAGTTTAAAAAAGCATTCGGCTGGGGGCGGCTAAAAATTCCTAAACCTGCCTAAACTGGCGCACTGACCGACAAGCGATCTTTGCGTGACCCAACCAAAAAGAAGGCACTCCGGCACCGGCAAAAAATATTTACCACCAACAACCACTACGAATGGAGTAAATAACCAGTCATGCCGGAAATGCCATGTCTTACGCACGATCAAACGACACAACCCCGACAGGTCATGTGCAGTCGACGAAATGCCGTTTGCGTGCTTAGTCCACATTGTCGTGCAGGAATTTATTGTTGCCCAACAAGTTGTTATCATCATTCAAATTGTACTTCGATATGAACCGATCGGAGGAGTGTGGCGCGTTTTCCATTTTCACACCACGGCGCAGGTAAGCAGGCAGGGTCCATTTTTCGTTGAACTCCTCCTTGCTCATCTCCTGCTTGCGGGCTGCCTTGAGTTTCTCACGACGCTCACGGGCCTGCTGCTCGAGACGCTGCTTGGTCTTGCGCAACTCCATCAATCCTTCTTCATTGATAACCTGATCGGCTGAGATTTCCTTACCTACTTCAAACTCATCGTCGTCGCGTCGTGAATTGTCCATGGATTCATCTTCTTCTTCCTCACTATCATCCTCGAGCCGATTGACCGGCTCCTGGGAAAACAAGTCCAGGGTATAGCTGCGTTCTTCCAGGGGAGTTTCCTCCTTGCGGATTGGCCTGGTCTCAGGCTTCACATAGATGGGTTTATTGACCGGCTTGGGTTCCGGTTTCACCTCCACCTGCACCTCGACCTTCACGGGCTGAATCACCGGAGGAGTCACCACCGGGGTTTCCATCACAGGCTCTTCGATAACGGGCTCAACAGGCTTCGTCGCGCGCGGAAAGTCAAACATGGTTTCCAATTTCGCCGGCTCTGTTGCGATGAGAGGTTCTGTAACTTTTAACTCAATTTCATGGTTGCGCTCATTGACAGAGTTATCTGTCTTTTCATCAACAATCACGCTTTTCTCCAGGTCGAGTACTTTGCGGGATTCGGCACGTTTGGGTGCCACACGTCCTTCGCCTACGAATCCGGTAGCAATGACAGTCACGCGGATGCAATCACCCAGCAGCGGATCCACACCATGACCGAAAATCACTTCACACTCATCGCCGGCTTGTTCCTGAATATATTCTGTGATCGTGCTAAGTTCATCCATCTGCAACTCCGCCTGCTCGCCAGAAATAATCGACAGCAGGATACGCTTGGCACCCATGATGTCTTTGTTGTCGAGCAGCGGAGAGGCCAGGGCCTGCTCAGCGGCACGGAGCGCGCGATTCTCGCCACTGGTCTCTGCCGATCCCATAACGGCGGCACCAGCGTTAAGCATGACGGTACGCACATCCTGGAAGTCAACATTCACATAACCTGCGAGGGTAATGATTTCGGCGATGCCTTTCGCAGCCGTGGTACAAACTCCGTCAGCTTCACCAAAGGCCTGGCTGATGGATAAGTTTCCAAACATCTGACGCAACTGGTCATTGAGAATGGCGAGCACTGTATCGCAATTTGCCCGCATGCCGTCGAGGCCGGCCTGTGCCTGGGCAATTTTTTTACGGCCTTCGAAACCGAACGGCATCGTAACGATACCCACGGTCAGGATGTCCATTTCCTTGGCAATCTTGGCGATCACCGGGGCTGCACCTGTTCCGGTACCGCCTCCCATGCCCGCCGTAATGAATACCATTTTGGTTCCCGCGAGTACTTCACGGATCTGCTCTTTGCTTTCCATGGCTGCTGCGCGGCCCACTTCGGGGTTAGCGCCACAACCAAGTCCTTCCGTAAGGTTTGTTCCGATTTGCAATTTGGTGGGCACCGGACTGCTATTCAGTGCCTGCAAATCAGTGTTGCACACGATAAACTCAACATCCTTGATGCCGAGTCGGAACATGTGATTCACCGCATTACTGCCGCCGCCACCAACACCAATCACCTTGATGATTGATTTATGGTGCCTGGGCAGGTCGAATTTGTAGGTGGCTCCAGGTTGAAACATGACTTGTGTATTTAGTAGTGGTTGAATAAATTCTATGTTAATACTCATTCTTTCCATCGAGGTCATCAATCAGCAGACCCTTGGTCTTATTGAGGATGCTCGAAAAGAAATCTGATGTAGGACGTACTTTCTTTACTTTGGAAACAACTTTGTTTTCCTTGGCTTCGCGGTAGCGCTCTTCGCGTTCGTCGAGGGAGCGGAAACCGGCCAGCACCAATCCAACCGCGGTAGCGTACATGGGGCTCTTTACCGATTCAAACTTGCTCTTACCAAGGTGCTCATTCGGATAACCAATGCGGGTATCCATTCCGGTCATATACTCCACCAGGTGCTTCAGGCTGGCCAATTGTGAGCCGCCACCCGTGATGACGATGCCGCCTGCCAGTCGGTTTTCAAATCCACAGCTGATGATTTCGGTGTGGACCATTTCAATAATCTCTTCCATCCTCGCCTGAATGATGTTGGAGAGATTCTTTACCGATATCTCTTTGGCTGCACGATTTCTGATTCCGGGGATCGAAACGATTTCATTCGGGCTCGCCTCTTCGGCGATGGCTTTGCCAAACTTCGTTTTCAATTGTTCCGCTTGTTTGGCCATCACCATCAAACCAGTTTGTATATCGTTGGTGAGGATATTGCCTCCAAATGGGATCACCGACGTGTGGCGGATAATGTTATCGTAAAAGATTGCCACATCGGTTGTGCCGCCACCGATATCGATGAGGCAAACACCGGCTTCCTTTTCCTCGTCACTGAGCACCGCGAGGCTGGAAGCCAGGGGCTCCAGGATCAGGTCTTCAATTTCAAGTCCGGCGCGGCGTACACACTTGTTGATATTGTTGATGGCACTGGTTTGTGCGGTGATGATGTGGAAGTCGGCTTCCAGCTTAACGCCACTCATGCCCACCGGGTCTTTGATACCTTCTTCATAGTCGACCGTATAGTCCTGGGGCATCACGTGGATGATCTCGCTGCCTGGCGGTATGACGATCCGGTACATATCTTCGGTGAGGCGGCTCACGTCCTCAATGCTGATTTCATCTTCGTTGGAAGAGCGGGTGATGCTTCCATGGTGGATGGTGCTGCGGATGTGCTGACCGGCGATTCCAACGTTGACCACGCCGATATCAATGCCGGACACTTCGCTGGCCTCTTTGATGGCTTTCTCAATAGCATAGACCGTCTTGTCAATGTTGGTCACGATGCCTTTGATCACACCTTCTGATTCGGCCTTTCCCATGCCGAGTACCTCAAGCTTTCCGTACTCGTTTTTGCGACCCACGATCACACAGATTTTCGTGGTTCCGATATCAAGACCTACTACTATTTTTTCCTTTTCCATGACTGTAAGCTTTAAAAGTGGTTGTTTCTTTAGTTAAAAAAAGTGGTTCATCTATTGGGCAATTACCTGCCCGTTGTATTTAAGGTTCACACGTTCGTACCGGGTCCAGCCTTTCTGGGGCAGCACATCTTTATAGAACACCATCAGGTTGGATAGCTTTGTTTCATAATTTTCGGTCGTACCAAATTCCACGCGCTGACCGGTGACCTGCGGATAAATCACCATCTCACCACGGGCATCGATATCCATCTGGGCGATCTGCGCTTTCCAGAATCGGTCTTCATTAATGAAGTCGATCATGTCCATCAGTTCCTTTCCCCCTTCCATTTCATATACATTGCCTTTCTCCATCACCGCCTTGGCCCATCGTCCGCTGATGATCATCACCCGGGAGGTGAACTTGTCAGACACACCCATAACAATACCTTCTTCTGAGAGGTAGGCATCAGGGCCATCTTCCTGGACGAGGCGGGCGATCGGGCGGCGGAGATCAACGGAAACGATCAAGTTGCCTTTCAGGTCGCCATATAATTCCGCATCACGAATGTGTTTATCCATCATGAGTTTGGATTCAATGGCCTTCAGGTTGATGCGCGTGATGCTGGTTCCTTTGATCGTCTGCCCACTGTTCTCCACCAGGCGCATCACATCACGTTCATCGAGGAAATGATTTTCGTTGAGGTTGTCCAGTTCCACGACCACATTATTACATAGTGATCCACCTTGCTTGCGTTCGGTAAAAGCAATCAGGAAGGTTACTCCGACAAGCGCGGCAGCAATCTTTATTTCCTTCCTGATGTTCAGCTTTAACTTCATTGTTTTTTGGACAACATGTCCTTTATTGGTTTCACAAAAGTGTCAATGTCTCCAGCGCCCACGGTGGCTATCACTTCGAGCGGCAACGTCTCCAGTTTGGCCAGAAGGTCCTTTTTAGAGCTGCGGATTTTCACCGGGCTTGTCACATCATTAAAGATGATATCCGATGTAACGCCCGGGATAGGTACTTCGCGGGCCGGGTAGATGTCCATCATCACCAGGGTATCGGCAAGGCTCAGGCTTTGTGCAAAGCCGGCCGCAAAATCACGGGTCCGGGTATACAGGTGCGGTTGAAATACTACGGTGAGCTTTCGTTCCGGGTACATGGCCTTGAGCGATCGCAGGAAGGCTTCTATTTCGGTGGGATGATGTGCGTAATCATCCACGAAAATTCTGCCATGCTGGTTGAAAACGAATTCGAACCGGCGCCGCACACCGCGGAAACTTCCGAGTGCTTTTCGGATGACGTCATCACTGATTCCCAGATTTTTCGCCACGAGGGCTGCCGCTATGGCGTTCTCCACATTATGAAACCCAGGGACACCGAGCGTGATGCCATTGATTTGCGTGGAAGGTCCAATCAAATCGAATGTAAAAAATCCACCGGTGGTGGTGAGGTTCCCGGCAAAAAATTGCCCCTGGTTCATCCCGTACGTATGCACGGTAATATTTTTATTGGATGCCGCTAATGATGCCACCGAATGGTGAATCATCAGCGTCCCCCCTTTATTGATCTGGCTGATAAAATCACCAAAGGACTTTAACATGCTCTGGTGGTCACCATAGATATCCAGGTGATCGGGATCAGCGGAAGTAACCACGGCCACATCCGGAAACAACCGAAGGAAGGAACGGTCAAATTCATCCGCCTCTGCAACTACTACAGTGTCCTTGCTGACATCACCCCGCATTACCAGGTTTGAATCATAGTTGGAGGTGATGCCACCCAAAAACGCTACCATATCCTGCCCGGCCGTATAAATGATATGGGCAATGAGTGAAGAGGTAGTCGTCTTGCCATGCGTACCTGCCACCGCTACCGTTTTGTAGTCACGGGAAATCAACCCCAGGACTTCTGAACGTTTCATAATGGTGAAACCCTGATCCTTGAGGTATAAATATTCCGTGTGGTCCTTGGGGATGGCAGGTGTGAATACTACCAATGTCTTCTCCTTTGAGAGGTAGCCAGGAATGAATTCTACTTTGTCGTCAAAATGGAGTTCCATCCCTTCCTCCATCAGCTCATGGGTAAGCGGAGTGGGTGTTTTATCATAACCGGCTACACGCAGGCCCTTCTGTCTGAACCAGCGGGCCAGGGCACTCATGCCAATGCCGCCAATGCCGAGAAAGTAAATGCTATCGTAGTCGTTAAATTTCACACCAACAGTTTTTCAATTTCTTCCACTATTTGCTCAGCAGCCCTGGGCTTTCCCAGCCGGCCGATTCGTTCTGACAGTACGGTACAGCGGTCATTGTCGCGCACCAGCTTTAATGTTTCCTCTACCAGGGTATTCCGGGCCTGCCAATCGGTGATCATAATGGCTGCTTCTTCTTTCACCAACGCCATGGCATTTTTGGTTTGATGATCTTCAGCCACATTGGGCGAGGGCACCAGCACCGCGGGCTTCTTCGCAAGACACAATTCAGAGATCGACAAAGCGCCTGCACGGGAAATGACCACGTTGGCTGCAGCATATGCGAGGTCCATCTCTTTCACAAAATCATACACCCGCACATGCCGAAGATCTGCACCTGTCAATTCAGCCTTGATGTTCTCATAGTATACTTTGCCAGTCTGCCAGATCAATTGAATATTGGCTTTCACGATTTGGTCGAGTCCGGCTACGATGCTTTCGTTGATGGTGCGCGCGCCTCCGCTTCCACCCAGCACGAGAACTGTGCGCAGGCCCCCATCGAAACCAAAGTGACGAAGGGCTTCTTCCCGCTTTCCTTCGAGGTTAACAATGTCACGGCGAACCGGGTTACCGGTCATTTGAATCTTCGACTTGGGGAAGTATTTGTCCATGTTGGGATACGCCACACAAATCGTATTGGCGCGTCCTGCCAATTGCTTGTTGGTCAATCCGGCATAGCTATTCTGCTCCTGCAAAACCGTTGGCACTTTATACCAGGTTGCTGCAATCATCATCGGGCCGCTGGCATAGCCACCGGTACCAACTGCCACGTTCGGACGAAATGAACGAACTAGGCTTCGTGCTTTCCAGTAGCTGGCAATCAACTTAAATGGAAACTTCAGGTTAGCCAGGGTAAGGCTTCGCTGGATGCCACTGATCCAGAGTCCCACGATCTTATATCCAGCCTCAGGCACGCGGATCATCTCCATTTTTCCCAAAGCACCAACGAAAAGGATTTCAGCGTCCGGGTGCCGGTCACGGAAAGCATTGGCAATAGCGATCGCCGGGTAGACATGTCCACCGGTGCCGCCACCACTAATGATAATCCGATACGGTTGCTTCATCATATCAGGCTGCCTTCGCTTCTACGTTCTTGGTTCCTTTTTCCTTGTCTTCATCTTCTGATTGCTGTCCCCAGTTCTCTTCGAGTTCACCACGGCTCACGCTCAAAATGATACCTACGGATAGTCCGGCGAATACCATGGCAGTTCCCCCCATAGACACGAGGGGCAA
>DNZD01000133.1 GCA_003504855.1 Cytophagales bacterium | reverse complement strand
GATCTGCTTCCAGAATTTCTGGTTTGCGTCGGGGCAGCAATCCACGGTGCGTACCCTCATCCCATAAGCGATAACAAATGCCAGGCCCCAGTCGACCGGCTCGTCCGGCCCGCTGATCCGCAGCATCAATTGACACGCGCACCGTTTCTAATCGGGTGAGTCCGCTGCGGGGATCAAACCGGGGAACACGCGACAGGCCGCCATCGATTACCGTGCGGATGCCTTCAATGGTGAGTGAGGTTTCTGCAATAGATGTTGCCAATACCACTTTCCGCAACCCATCGTTCCGCGGAAGAATGGCTTCCTGCTGTTGCCGGAACGGTAAGTCGCCATACAAAGGATACACAACACCAGGAGCCCCAGCATCATCCAGCAACTGCGAGGTTTTGTTGATCTCTCCTGCGCCAGGGAGAAATGCAAGTATATCACCAAGCTCATCTCGCAATACGCGCTGAATAGCTGTTGCTACACGGCTCGCAATTGGCGAGTCTGCTTCGCGCGGTGCATATCGGATCTCTACCGGAAATTGCCGACCTGATGACGTGATGACCGGAGCATTCCCCAATGAATTGGCGATATGTGCACTGTCCAATGTGGCGGACATAACCATGATGCGAAGGTCATCGCGCAAAACTGACTGCACCTGCAAGCTCAGGGCCAGTGCCAAATCTGCCTGCAGGCTGCGCTCATGAAACTCATCAAAGATCAAAAGACCAATCCCATCCAGGCTGTTATCGGATTGAATCATGCGGGTAAGGATACCTTCGGTGACAACCTCTATCCGGGTATGTTTTCCCACGCAGGTATCAAATCGCACCCGATAGCCGGCAGTGTCACCTGGCTTTTCATCCAACAAATCAGCGATGCGATGTGCTACCGACCGTGCCGCGAGGCGCCGGGGTTCCAGCATGATAATCTTTTTGTTCTGAAGCCAAGGTTCGTCCAGCAGTTGTTGCGGCAGTACAGTAGACTTACCCGCCCCCGGAGGTGCCTGAAGAATCACCCGGGTTGAAGTTGCCAGAGCGGACTTCAATGCGGGCAATATCTCCAATACAGGGTAATCAGCCATCCTGTAAAATTACACGTTGCTTGGTTACCGGCTATATTCTTGCCTGATAGGTATACAGTTCGAAGTAACGACCTTTTCGTTCGATGAGTTCTTCGTGCCGGCCGCGTTCAGCAATGTTCCCGTTTTCCACCACCAGAATCTGATCTGCCTGACGGATGGTGCTGAGGCGGTGGGCAATAACGAATGTCGTTCTTCCCTGCATCAGACTCCGCAGACTTTCTTGAATCAGGGCTTCACTTTCCGTATCGAGGTTAGATGTGGCTTCATCCAGGATTAATATCCGAGGATCCGCCAGGATAGCGCGCGCGATGGCGATTCGTTGACGTTGTCCTCCTGATAGTTTCACACCCCGCTCTCCGATTACTGTGTTGAGCCCGTCTTCAAAACGATCGGTAAACTCATGAACGTGTGCTGCCTTAACAGCCTTCAGCAATTGTTCTTCAGATGCGTTAGGTCTCGGGAAAAGTATATTTTCACGAATGGTGCCTTCAAACAAAAAGTCATCCTGCAATACCACCCCCAACTGACTGCGGTAACTGTCCAAAGATATTTTTGCGAGATCGACGCCATCTACCGTAATCGCACCGCCTTGTGGATTCAAGAACGATGCTGCCAATCCGGCGATGGTTGTTTTACCGGATCCGGAAGTACCCACCAGGGCTGTTACAGATCCGGATGGTGCGCTAAACGTGATGTTGCGAACAACTTCTTTTCCTTCCTCGTAAGCAAACGATACATCCTTGAATTCGATATCGCCCCGAATGGCCTTGGCCTTCACGGTGCGCACCGTGCCGTCGTCTTCGGGTGTCATGTTCATGAGTTCTTCTGTACGGTCGAGACCGGCAAACGCCTCAGTCAGCTGACTGCCAATGTTACTCATCTGAACAATCGGGGCAATCATGAATCCGAGGAACAGCGTAAAAGACATAAACTGACCGATAGTCAACTCATTATTAATAATCATGTAACCCCCAACACCTAAGATTCCAGTGGACGCCAAACCTAACAGAAAAGTAGCAGAACTGGTTATTAAGCTAGTCGAGGTAAGACTTGCTTTAATATTAAGAAATAGTCGTTCAACCCCAGATTCAAATGTTTTGATTTCCTGTTGCTCCGCATTGAAGCCCTTAATGACCCTAACACCATTCAACGTCTCGGTGAGGCGGCCTGTAACATCAGCCGTAATTTTTCCACGTTCACGAAAGATGGGTCTGATCTTGGAAAATGCTTTCAATGAAATTAATCCAAAGATGATTACAGGAACAAGTACATAAAACGTCATTAGGGGGCTTATCTGAATAAGAAATACGAGGCAGATTATCGAAGTAAGCACTCCCCCTACCAATTGCACCAATCCAGTACCAACCAGGTTGCGCACTCCTTCAACATCGTTCATGATCCGACTAACCAGGGCGCCACTTTTGTTGTTGTCAAAGAACCGAATCGGCAACCGCAGCACCTGCCGCTGCACCTTCGACCGGAGAATAGAAATCAGTCGTTGAGCCTCCACACTGAGAATCTGGGTGAGGATGTATGATGTAACTGCTTGCACCAGTACCGAAAAGCTCACGGCAATCAGTACCATCTTGAGCATCTCCATGTTTCCCTTGGCAATAACATCATCCATGAGGTATTTGGTTGACCAGGGCAGCACCAGGCCGGACAGCCGGCTTACCACGATGAGCACCAGACCCACCAGCAGGATACCCCGGCGGGGCCAAATAATGGTCTTAAATACCTGAGCGAGAGTTACTTTACTTTTTGCCATGAATTCTGGATACTAAATTAGAGGGGCGAAGGTACAACGTATGGACGGATGTCGCTGGGAATTAGTGTGTATGAATTCAGATCAAATCAACATGGTAAACATCCCGTTCATTCCGGGCTATGTTCGCCACAAAGAAACCACCCGGCTGAGGAATTATTTCAGCAAGATCAAATTGGGTGCAGGACTTGGGTAGTCCGCCGAAAATCAATAGAAAAGAATATTCCTGAAAATCCGGGATAAGTGTCCACTGTGGCGCATAGCTGATATTCTCAGCATGAATCAACTGATTCCGGGCGCCTGATGCACGGTCAATCAGGAACGTGGTGCGCCAAATTCGCATAAGCATGCCTTCATACCGATTGTTGAAGTGACAATGGACGTAAACAAATGAGTCATCCATCAACTCCGGATGAATGGAGGCGAGCACATCAATATCTACCGTGGGCTTAGCCTTTACCGGGGGTTCCTCAATCCCCTGCCTGGCCCTGCTCAACGGACTAGCCAGCCAACTCATGAACAATCGCAATTGCCTTATCGATTTCCTCCGGTGAATTGAAAATATGTGTACAGTGTCGGACGCCAAATTGATCACCTTGTGACCGGGGCCGCATACGGGCCTTTGCCCAATAGGCATCCTGAAGTTGTGTGCCGGTAAATCCTTCAATATTATATACTGTAATTCCCGCACACATCGACTCGTCGGCGGGCGAAAAGAATTTTACTTTCTTATGCCTGGCTAATCCGGTACGCAGGCGTTCGCCAAGAAACTTGATTCGCGCATATACCCTGTCCGGCCCCAACTCCTGGTGAAAATCCAGTGCGGCTTCCAAGCCCTTCAATACCGGAAAGTTGCCCGTGCCGCGTTGCGTAAACCGGAAACCTTCATCATCGTGGTTGTCCCAACGGCCACTTGCCACCGTTGTCCAAATGTCTTTCATACGGTCTGCCTTCACATACATAAACCCGGTACCGGCCGGTGCCCCGATCCATTTGTGAAAACAACCCAGGTACACGTCGCAGCCAAGGTCTTTTACATCCACTTTAATCTGACCAATGGTTTGAGCGCCATCGATCACCGTGAAAATCCCGCGCTTGCGCGCCTCCGTGCAAATTTCCTTGATGGGAAGAATAGCCCCTGACCCCGTGATCATATGGGATATCATCAGGACTTTTGTTTTGGGTGTGAATACCTTCACAACAAGGTCATACACTTCCGTGGGACTATGGGCTGGCTTTGGTATTGCTACATATTTAAAGGGATTACCAAATCGCTTTTCCTTCACCAACCAACCGCCCTTACCACCGCCGTGTTCCTGATCGGTGGTGAGTACTTCTTCGCCGGGTTGCAAGGTGATGCCATTGGCGATATAGCTCATGCCGTTGGTAACATTGTCGGTCATAGCGATCTCCGCAGCAGTGCCATTGATCAATTGCGCCACTTTGGTGCGAATCCCCATCAGGTTGTTATACCCGCTGATGTATTCTTCTTTATTATCGTCTTTGTAGGCCCAGTCAGCCACATCAGTTGCGATGTAATTGAGGTGTTGCACCATTTTTTCCACCACCACTTTGGGCATGGCGCCCACCGTGCCCGGGTTGAAGAAGACTTTGTCTTTGGATAATGCGAACTGATCGCGCACTTTGGCCCAGAAGGCCGGGTCGTCGGCATCGGGTATGCC
>DNZD01000351.1 GCA_003504855.1 Cytophagales bacterium | reverse complement strand
GATCAAGTGCCCGGTGGCCCCGCTCGAATTTGCTTTCCTGGCTGATTCCTATTTCACGGAAAAGGGGATGCGTGACCAGGTCGAGATATCTTATGTAACTCCATTGTCCGGAGCCTTCACGAAACCCAAGGCAACCAAGATGCTTAGCGCCCTGCTCGAGGAGAAAAAAATTCAGGTAGTGCCGGACTTCTACCTCCAGGAGGTTGACAATGATCGTAAGATGTTGGTATCGTACGACCAAAAAGAAGTCCCGTTTGATTTGCTAGTCACCATACCCGTAAACAAGGGTGCTGAAGTAATCAGCAATAGTAAGCTGGGTGATGAAGACGGTCTCAACTTTGTCCCCACCGACAAGGCCACCCTGCAATCCAAAAAATTCAGCAACATCTTCATCCTTGGTGATGCTACCAATGTACCTGCTTCCAAAGCCGGTTCGGTAGCACACTTTGAAGGCGAAATTCTGCTCGAGAATATCGTGAGCTTTATTCAGGACCGCCCCCTGGAAGCCACTTTTGACGGTCATGCCAATTGTTTCATTGAGACTGGTCACGGCAAAGCGGCCCTCATAGATTTTAACTACACCACCGAACCATTGCCTGGCAAATTTCCATTCGCTGGCGTGGGTCCGATGGGATTGCTCAAAGTAACCCGCGCCAATCACCTCGGAAAACTGGCCTTCCGCTGGGTGTACTGGCACATGTTGCTAACCGGAAAAACACTTCCGGTCCCTACCCACATGTCCATGGCCGGAAAAATTGTAGAAAAAGAACTCACCTTAAATTAAAGCTATATGGAAACCCTCATCATGAATGCCGTAGAGCGCAACGCCGAAGGCTATTTGAAGAATGCTGCACAGTGGACCCCTGAACTCGCCCAGGAACTGGCACAGGAATCCAATATTCAACTCACCGACAAACACTTTGCTGTGCTAAACTGGTTGCGTGCTCGACACGCAGAATCAGTGCCCCTGACCATCCGTAAAGTGGGTAACTCAGGACTTGTTGATATCAAGGAATTCTATCAGCTCTTCCCGGGAGGCCCGTTGAAGATTTCAAGCAAGATTGCCGGAATTCCCAAACCCGTAAGCTGTATCTGATTGACCAACTAAAACGTCCCCCAAGGACAACAACACTATGAACAATACACTCACCGTTGATCAACCCATGAATGGGGTACTCAACAAGCCCAAAGCCAAAGTGCAGAAGGTGCTGATCATTTGTTCCAAAGGAAAAATTGAAGATGTGTATGCTGCGCTCGTCATGGCCAATGGTGCCCTGATGGAAGGCATCGAAGCAAAAATGTTCTTCACCTTCTTTGGCCTGGAAGCCATTACCCGCAAACATGCAGATCATCTGCACACAGCCACCGTGGGCAATCCCGCATTTATGCCTGAAGTGCCCACCATGCTCGCCGGCCTGCCAGGTTTTGAAGCTTTTGCTTCCCACATGATGAAGAAGGAAATGGAGAAACTGGATATGCCCCATGTCACAGAGTTTATTCAGATGATTGAAGCGGGTGGCGGGGAGATCTTTGCTTGCAAATTGGCAGCTGATATGTTCCACCTCAAGAAGGAAGACTTTCTGCCGGAAGTAAAAGACATCATCACCGTGGGGGATATGTATGCCCTTGCAGATGGTGAAGGAACGCAGATCATTTTCATATAGAAGTTGGTTCAATGGTGAGTTGGGGGTCGGCCCGTGAGGACCGGCCCCTTACCCAAATCCCCAAATCATGAAAACAAACATTATCGTAGAAAACCTGAAGTGCAACGGATGCGCAAACACCATTCGTAAAGATGTCGGGCATTTGCCTGGTGTGGAGGCCGTGGAGGTAAACGTGAACAGTGGCTGCGTCACCATTACCCACAGCCATGAGGCAGTTGCACTTGCTGTTCGCGCCAAACTTATGCACCTCGGCTATCCTGAAGTTGACAGCGTACATGGCGTAAGTAAGCTGGCGTTGAATGCCCGGTCCTATGTAAGTTGCGCTGTTGGAAAAATGTCTTGACATGAAGCATTGGAAAATCGTCGCCGGGGGAATTGGCCTCGGCGCACTAGCTGGCTATCTGTATTGGTCTTATATCGGCTGCGCTTCCGGTACATGTCCCATCACCTCTTCCCCGGTCAACAGTACCGCCTACGGGGCACTCATGGGCTTTTTTGTAGCCCAGAATTTCAAGCGAAAATGAAGTCCTGAGGAAGATTCTTTCATATTTAATTCATGGGTGACATTAGTCACTGCCTGCGGGGGGCTGAGCCCCTATTTTTGTATCACATTAACAGCAATAAACGACAGACCTATGATGGAATCAATTAAAGAAATGCTTGGCTTCGGACCAGCAGTGGACTATGCACAATTGGCAAAGAATGGCGCCGTAATTCTGGATGTGCGCACCAAGGGAGAATATGCTTCGGGCCACATTAAGGGATCAGTTAATATTTCGGTGGATCAGTTGGCCAGTAACATCAACCGGCTTCCTGCCAAAGACAAAGCCATTATTACCTGTTGCGCTTCCGGCATGCGTAGTGCTTCAGCGAAAAGCATCCTGCAATCAAATGGATTTACCAACGTGCACAATGGCGGCAGTTGGGCCAGCCTTCAACATAAATTACACTAATCATGAACCCGCACGAATATGAAGTAGACATTGCCTGGAGCAACGACCGGAAGGGCATCATGTGCTCACCGGAATTGGCCGGCGTCAATCCGACATCAGGTGGATGCATTGAAGTGGCCACACCTCCGGAGTTCCCCAAAGGAATACCAGGTATCTGGTCTCCCGAGCATTTATTTACGGCATCGGTGAGCAGTTGTCTCATGACCACGTTTCTGGCCATCGCTGATAACTCAAAACTGGATTTCGTTTCCTTCCGCTGCAAGTCCTATGGCAAGCTGGAGCAGGTAGAAGGCAAATTCATGATGACGGAAGTTCGGCTGGTGCCTACCGTAGTGGTACGCGACGCAAAAGATATTGAACGCGGACTCAAAGTGCTGCAGAAGGCAGAAGCCAACTGCCTGATTTCAAATTCCGTAAAGGCCAGGGTAACGATGGAACCCGTAGTAGAAGCGGAAACGGTCGTAGCCTGATTGCACTTTATTGAATCTTCCTGGACGGCCGCTGACGCGCCAACCGGACAGCTTCATATGCATTAATCAAACCACCGGAGCGGCTTAGGGCACTTAATTCTGTCTTGCCGCCACCGGGCCGGTTTACTCGCAACCCATCCATCTTACGGCTGGAGTTCAACAGAATCTCCCTGATCTCAGCAACAGACAGGTCTGGAAAGTACGATTTTAGCAAGGCAGCTACACCAGCCGCTACCGGACTGGCCATGCTGGTGCCACTTTCATTTTTGTATTTGTTGCCAGGCACTGAAGAATATATATCAACGCCGGGCGCAAACAGATCCACCGTCTTCTTGCCATAGTTGGTAAAAGACGCAACAAACGAGTTTTCATCCTTTCCGGAAGCAGCCACTTCAAGCCAGTTCCCGGCTTCTTTGCCCGACAAGTAATACCGACTCGGGTAATCTATTTTTTCATCTACGTTCTGGCCGTCGTTACCAGCGGCGTGGACCAGCAGCACACCCTTTTGCTCGGCATATCGCACGGCTTCATCCACGACCTGCTTACCTGGCGAATAGCTCTTGCCAAAACTCATGTTGATGATGGTGGCACCGTTGTCCACCGCATAACGGATCGCATTGGCCACATCCTTGTCGCGTTCATCGCCATTCGGCGGCACGGCCCGGATGGGTAGGATCGTGACCTGATCAGCGATGCCTTTAATCCCGAGGTTGTTGTTTCGGTTCGCCGCAATGATGCCAGCCACATGGGTGCCGTGTTCCGGATCCGGACCGATCACATCGTTGTTGCCGTAGTACTTTTCGTGCAGGTTGTTCCGGTCATCCCCGACGATCAGGCGTGAGTCGAATTCGGGATTGTAGTTGAACTCAACAACTACCCGGTAATAGTCTACAGCTACTTTTATTTCCCGCAGGATAGAATCCACCTCCGTCTCTTCGCCCATGCGACGCCAAAACCTCAGGGTATATCCCTTGGCAAACAGCAAAGCGGGTACATCCGTTTTGAATGAATCAATGGCCGCCACGGAAAGGTGAGGGGATTGCAATACCTTTTTTAGCGTATCAACACTTTCATGAAGATTTTTGTACAGGCTTTTATAGGCCTGGTACTCGCGCTGGTTGTCAGCGAGGGTCTTTTCGAATGTTTTTCTGATGCGCTGATACCGTTCGTAATCGGCTTTTTGTTTACGCCGAACGCGTGCCTCAGGAATGCTGTCGAAAATGGACTTCAGTCTTATGTATTCACGGGTGATTTCTCCGGTATCGTCTGTCACGTTCCCGTTTTTTCCTCCGATGAAGTTCCAGCCGTGCACGTCATCGATATATCCGTTATGGTCATCATCAATGCCATTGTCCGGAATTTCATTTGGATTGGTCCAGATCATACCCTGAAGATCTTCATGATGGATGTCTACACCGGTGTCGATTACGGCAACCAGAACTTTCTTCGAAGGCTCGCCTTTCAACAAGGTTTCATAGGTCCGCTCAACGCTCACCCCAGGGACGTGATCTGACTCGGGATCCCTCAGGTGCCAATCCTTGGGTGTTCTGTTCCCAATTTGCTGCCCGAACATCGGGATTGCAGAAATAACAGTGAACAGTACAATGAGGTAGAGCGTGGAAATCTTCATGGAGTGGTGCTACGACGATGAACGTCAGTATTGGTCGACAAAATACCCCAAATGCGAAGAATAATGGAAATGTTCTGAAAATATTACGCGGGAAGGCTTCTCGGGAAGAACGACCGGCATCTCTTCGGATGTGGAGCGATATTTATTCCATGAACCACCGCCTATGATACACTTTTCCCTTTTTTCCGTCGCAATCTTCTATTCGCTGTTTTTCTATTTCGTGTGGACCGTGCAGCGGCAGGTGTCGGTTAAGGAACAGGAAGCCTGATCAGGGAAATTTCTTTTCTAAAATAGTACCTTTATCCGCTTCACAGGATTCAGGTCTATGAAAATCAAATCTATTGCTTTTGCGCTTTTTACCGTGCTCAGCGTTACCGGTGTGGCGCAAACAGGCGTACCCCGTATCGTCATCAATGCCCAGGGTCATTCAGACAAGGTTGAAAATGTACTCTTCACCCCTGCGGGAGATCGACTCATCAGTATTTCCGATGACAAAACCATCCGGGTGTGGAATGCCAACACTGCAGAACTATTAAAAAAATTTGAATCACAGATTGGTGATGGACCGGAAGGCATGCTCTACGCTTCCGCGCTTTCTCCGGATGGTAAACTACTGGCCGTGTCTGGCTATCCGGTGGCCACCGAAAAAGAAAATTATATTGTCATCATTGACCTGATCAAAGGCATTCAGGTAAATACCGCAGTAGGTCACACCAACGTAATTAACAGCCTGGATTTTTCAAGCACGGGTGGACTACTCGTGAGTGGTTCTGATGACGGTACAGTTAAAGTATGGCGTGTCACCGGCACTGCGCCCCTGCAGGAGGTGACTACCCTCCAGGTGGGCTCACCGGTAAAATCAATTTCCATGAACTCAAAGACCATGGATCTGGCTGTTGCCGCCGAAGGACGTACAGATGTAATCGTATACGGGTTGGCTGCGATTGACCGTGGATCAAAAATCTCCAGCCGCAGCTGGAAAAAGCACAGGGGTGACCTAAACAAGGTGGCCTACGCCCCGGATGGCACCTTTCTCGCGTCCACCAGCTTCAACAACGAAATGATCTTGTGGCGTCTGGATGGTACCGTAGAAAAGGAATTTGATGGCATAAGTAACATGATCAACGCGATAGCATTCAGCTATGATTCAAAATTGCTCGTTGCCCTGGATGTGGCCGGACACGGTGTGAGTTATGGTTTGCCTGCCGGCAACAAATTTTCTGACTACCGGGGTCATGACAACACCGTATTTTGTGCTGCATTTTCACCATCTGAAAACGGAAGCTATATCGTAGCCTCAGCTGGAGGTACAGGAAACGAAATAGTACTGTGGAACCCCATCAACGGAAAAACAATCCGGAGGATAAAAGGCAAAGGATCGGCCATCC
>DNZD01000016.1 GCA_003504855.1 Cytophagales bacterium | reverse complement strand
TAGCTCAGTTGGTAGAGCACGACCTTGCCAAGGTCGGGGTCGCGAGTTCGAGTCTCGTTTCCCGCTCATCAGGGTTAGTCGTTAGCGGTTGACCGATAAGTTCAAAACTAATTAAGTGTGGTCCCCCCACACTTTTTTAGTTTCTGTCCGGTTTGGCCCTGAACGTAAGACTGCTCGAAGCCCGGGTGGTGGAATTGGTAGACACGCAGGACTTAAAATCCTGTGGCTAGTAATAGTCGTACGGGTTCAATTCCCGTCCCGGGTACTTAGTGCAAATGGCGGGGCCCTTGAGTATCATCTCGATCATGGCACTTTGTCTATATCCCCTCATAGGTTCATTATAAGTGCCTGCTCCCATCGAATAACTCAGCTATCATTATTTAGCCTTAGGCAACGGAATAACTTTCCTCTTTGGGTGGTCTAACCACCGAAAGTCTATCAAAATCACCGCCTGCCATTCTTTCGAAACGAATTGTGCTTTTACGGTGTTAACAAGCGAACTTTGCCCCCCTGAATTCACTTCCCTATGCACCTGGAACGTCTTTTTACCCTGTTTGCCCTCGCTACCCTCCTCGCCTTGCCCGGCTGTAAGCCCAAAAAGGTGGAAACTGCCGCCATGGGCAAACGCCCACCTATCGTTGCTGAGGGCTTCGTTGTCCAAACCAGCTCGGTAAGCGAAGACGTGGAAGTGCCCGGCACACTCTTCCCCGCCGAAGAGACACAGATCCGCTCTGAAGTAAGTGGCCGCATCATCCAGATGAACCTGCCTGAAGGCGCCATCGTGTCCAAAGGCGCACTCCTCGTAAAGCTCTTTGACCAGGACCTGCAGGCCCAGCTGCGCAAACTGGAAGTACAGTTGCAAATCGCTATCAAAACGGTAGAACGCCAAAAGGAACTACTGGCCATCAATGGTATTAGTCAGCAGGACTTCGACCTCAGCGCACTCGCCGTGGACAACCTGAAAGCGGACATTCAGTCAACCCGCATCGCCATTTCAAAAACAGAAATTCGCGCCCCGTATGAAGGCAAGATCGGATTACGCCGTGTGAGCCTTGGAGCCTACCTGTCACCCGCTGACATTATTACCTCCCTGCGCGAAGTGAAGCAACTTAAGTTGGAGTTTTCAGTGCCTGAAAAATATGCGCAGAAGATCGGCAATGGATATGTGGTGCAATTCAAAGTAGACGGTGGTGTGAAAGTCCACAAAGCGGTGGTGCTGGCTACTGAAGGAAACGTGGAACAAAATACGCGCACCCTGAAGATACGCGCCATCGTCAGCGCCAACGATAATGAATTGGTGCCCGGCGTGTTCGCCAAGGTAAATCTCCAGCTCGGCAAAGACACCATGGCGATGATGATCCCGTCACAGGCAGTGATCCCCCAGGCCCGCAACAAACAGGTAATTGTACTCCGCAAGGACAGTGCGTTGTTTACTGTGGTGGAAACCGGCATCCGCGACTCTGCCTACGTACAGGTGTTGCGCGGCATCCACGTTGGTGACACGGTGATCACCACGGGTCTGATGTCCATCCGTCCGAATGCAAAAGTGAAGTTGTCTACGGTTAAACACATCCCCAACGGTCTATGAACATTTCCGAACTCAGCATCCGCCGACCGGTTCTCACGTTTGTGATGAACATCATGATCGTGCTGTTTGGCGCGATCGGATTTACGTTTCTCGGGGTACGGGACTACCCGGCCATTGACCCGCCAATCATCAACGTGCGGACTTCGTATTCCGGCGCTAACGCTGACATTATCGAGTCGCAGATCACTGAGCCGCTGGAGAAGTCTATCAATGGCATTGCCGGGATTAAAAACATTTCCTCCAACTCCAGCGTAGGCAACAGCAACATCAACATTGAATTTGAATTGGGCGTGGACCTGGAGTCTGCCGCCAATGATGTGCGCGATAAGGTATCGCAGGCTGTTCGTTCACTGCCGCAGGACCTTACTTCCCCTCCGGTGGTGTCCAAGGCCGATTCGGGTGGTGACATCATTCTTTCGATGACGGTACAGAGCGATTCACGCAACCCGCTCCAGCTTACCGAATATGCCAACAACGTACTGGTGGAGCGCCTCCAGACGATTCCCGGGGTGAGCAGTATCCAGATCTGGGGAGAGAAGAAATATGCGATGCGCATCTGGATCGATCCATCGAAACTAAGTGCCTATAACCTAACCGCACTCGATGTACAACAGGCCCTGAGCCGCGAGAACATTGAGTTACCCTCCGGAAAAATTGCCGGCGATGCCACTGAATTGACGGTACGCACCTTTGGTCGTCTTTATACCGAAGAAGAATTCAACGATGTAATTATTCGAAACACCGCCTCAGGTGATATTCGTCTTAAGGATATTGGTCAGGCATTGCTCGGCCCTGAGAATGAAGAATCGATCCTCCGTGAGAGCCGCATCCCCATGGTAGGATTGGCCATTGTGCCGTTGCCTGGCTCCAACTATGTGGCGATCTCAAACGAGTTCTACCGGCGGTATGAGCAGTTGAAGAAAGAGATTCCGGAAGACATTCACCTTAACATTGCACTGGATCAAACCGTATTTATCAAACGTTCGATCACGGAAGTGCAGGAAACCCTTTTGGTTTCAATCTTCCTGGTCGTATTGATTATATACCTCTTCTTCCGCGACTTCCTCATTGCCATCCGACCTTTGATTGATATTCCGGTATCACTCATCGCGACATTCTTTATCATGTACCTCCTTGGTTTCTCCATCAATGTGCTCACCATGCTGGGCATCGTGTTGGCTACAGGTCTTGTGGTAGATGATGGTATTGTTGTTACCGAGAACATCTTCAAGAAACTTGAGTTGGGGATGAACAAATACAAGGCGGCGCGCGAAGGTTCGAAAGAGATTTTCTTTGCCGTTATCTCAACATCGATTACGCTGGCAGTTGTATTCTTGCCGATCGTGTTCCTGCAGGGGTTTGTTGGTCGCCTCTTCCGTGAATTTGGTATTGTAGTGGCTGGCGCAGTTTTGGTTTCCGCATTCGTGTCATTGACCCTCACCCCTGTTCTTAGTGTCATGCTTACCCGCAGCGGTGGCGGTCACTCCCGTTTCTATCACTTAACGGAGCCGTTCTTCACTGGAATGGAAAACGGCTACTCGCGAATGCTTGGTGCGTTCATGAAAGTTCGCTGGACCGCGCTCATCATTATTGTGGCCTGCATTGCATCCATATTTGTGGTCGGCCGCAACCTTCAGTCTGAATTGGCTCCCCTCGAAGACCGCAACCAGTTCCGCCTGATGCTGACTGCCCCGGAGGGCACTTCCTATGACTACATGGACAACTATGTTGACAAGGTGACAAAGTTTGTGATGGACTCCATCCCCGAACGTCGTATTGCGTTGTCTGTAACTGCCCCTGGTTTCACGGGCTCGGGCTCTGTCAATACAGGCTTTGTGCGGATTACCCTTTCCGATCCAAAGGAACGCAACCGATCTCAGCAACAAATCGTGGATATGACATCCCGAAATATGCCACGCTTCACAGAGGGTCGGGTATTTCCAATTCAGGAGCAAACAATTGCTGTGAATCGACGCGGAGGCCTTCCGGTTGCATTTGTTATTCAGAACAACAACTTTGAAAAACTTCGTCAGGTTCTTCCCAAATTCCTGGAAGCCGCCAATAACAACCCGGTATTGCAAGGTGTTGATATCGACCTTAAGTTCAACAAACCAGAATTGAAAGTGCGCATCAATCGCCTGAAGGCCACTCAACTCGGGATCAGTGTACAGGACGTTTCACAGACATTGCAATTGGCCTACAGTAACCTGCGCTTCGGTTATTTCACCAAAGACGGTAAGCAATACCAGGTAATGGGTCAGGTGGCGCGCCTCAACCGAGATGATCCGGATGACCTGAAAAAACTATATGTCCGCACCAATTCCGGCGAACTGGTATCCATTGATAACGTGGTGAGCATTGAAGAATCAACAACTCCACCCTCGTTGTATCATTTTAACCGTTATAAGTCAGCGACCATCTCTGCGGGTTTGGCTCCGGGCAAAACGATTAGTGATGGTATTGCTGTGATGCGCGAAATAGCCGCTAAAGAACTGGATGACACCTTTACGACTTCCCTTACCGGTACTTCCCGCGACTTCGCTGAAAGCTCAAGCAATACTTCATTTGCATTTCTCCTCGCCCTGATACTTATTTATCTGATCCTGGCAGCTCAGTTTGAGAGTTTCATGGATCCGCTAATCATCATGTTTACCGTGCCATTGGCAATCTGTGGAGCATTTCTTTCATTGTACTTCTTCGGCCAAACCATCAACATTTTCTCGCAGATTGGTATGATTATGCTGATCGGACTGGTGACCAAGAACGGTATTTTGATTGTTGAGTTCGCCAACAAGAAACGAGAAGAAGGAATGAATAAACTCGAAGCCGTATTGGAAGCTTCCCGCCTTCGACTCCGCCCCATTCTTATGACGAGCCTCGCCATGGCCCTGGGATCATTACCGATTGCCTTGTCATTGGGTGATGCCTCCACCAGCAGGATCCCGCTCGGTATCGTAATTGTTGGCGGGGTACTCTTCTCTTTGATCCTAACTCTATTTGTTATTCCAGCTATGTATTCATACTTGTCGCGCACAAAGAAACACGTAGATTTTGACTCTGGCGACAAGGCTGAAATTCACAAGGAACTTGCTTATGAATCGTAACCTACCTGCCCTGGCCCTCGTTGTATTTTCTTTTCTTTCCGCCTCCGCACAAAATATCACCTTGGATGAAGTGGTGAGTGCTGCGCTGGAAAAGAATTATGACGTGCGGGTACTCCAGCAAACTTCTGCCGTAGCCGCCAACGATCTCCGGTTCTCGTTTGGCGCATTTATCCCACAGATCAATGCGACGGGCTCGTACGTGAAGAATAATAACAATTCCCAGAACATCACGTTTTCCGATGTCGAAACCATTCGCAATGGCGCCAAGTCTACGCTGACCAACGGATCGGTACAAATGGTTTGGACATTGTTTGATGGTACCAAAATGTTTGCCACCCGCAACCGCCTCGAGCAATTGGCTTCGCTGGGCGAGGTAAACGTGCGCAATCAAATGATGAACACCACCGCCAATGTCATCACCCTGTAT
>DNZD01000038.1 GCA_003504855.1 Cytophagales bacterium | reverse complement strand
CACACCACTCCCACACGTTGCCAGACATATCATACAATCCATACTTGTTGGATTCAAATTGTTTCACCGGCGCCAATCCGGCATAGCCATCTTCGCGGGTGTCACTCACCGGGAATGCGCCCTGAAACGTATTGGCCATATGACCACGGGCAGACTTGAATTCATTTCCCCATGGATAAGGTTCACCGCTCTTGCCGCCGCGTGCAGCAAACTCCCACTCAGCTTCTGTTGGCAAACGCTTGCCCGCCCACCTGGCATACGCCAGGGCATCTACCCACGCGATGTGCACAACAGGCTCCATATCTTTTCCTGATATTGAACTTTCAGGTCCGGCAGGATGGCGCCAATCGGCACCGGGAACAAACGACCACCATTGGACATAATTATTAAGTGTCACTGGTTGAGTCGGGGGAGTGAATACCAGCGACCCCGCCACCAACAACGCGGGATCAACATCAGGAAATTCATCGCGCGAAGGAACTTGTTCTGCAACCGTTACATAACCAGTGGCCTTAACAAAGGCTGCAAACTCAGCATTGGTGACTTCATGTTCATCCATCCAATACGGATCGAGCGATACGGTATGAATCCTTGCCGCATCATTCGTTAAGCCGGGCAATTGACAGCGTGAGTCCCAGGCAGAATCCGCTCCCATCGAAAATGTGCCACCGGGAATCAACACCATACCAGAAGGACCTTCCAGCCCCGGTGAATTTCCTTCGATGGTCGGGAGAAATGATGCGTTGGCACTCGCTTCTGCTTCTTCGCTCCTGTTCCAGGTCCACCAAGCTAACACGGCCACCACAACGCCCAGAAACAACCACTTCTTCATACCGCCAAAATCCGAAATTATTTCTTACGCCACCACAATGCCACCGTCACCAGCAACACCAGCACCGTGACGAGCATGGGGATCGTATTCATTTTTCTGGCTTCGGCATACATCGTGTATTCCGTGAAGAGGAATTTGGTCACGAGCGGTCGCCACACGAGGGTCTGCCCCGCAACAGAGTCGGCGTTGGTGTTCACTACTTTCCAGGGCATATTCACCACATTGGTGTATTTTCCGTCATTTGCAAACCCCATGAAAGCAACTCGACCGTTGAGGGTACCCAACAATTCCTTTGCATCGGCCTCTGCCTTCTTACGGTCGACCGGTATGCGCAGTGTGTCCACCATGTGTAATGCAAATTGCGGGTCACCGATGAGCTCTTTTACGCAACCATAGATAAACTCTGTCTTATGCTTCACGGTGTCGAGCCACCTTTGCTCCACCGGGTTGCGCTTTAACATTTCCAGCAGCACGGGGTACTGTTCCCGAAAGAAAGCCATGTGGGCATAGGTTTCATTAATTTTCACATGCAAGGTCTGCAGGTACAGGCTGTCTGCGCGGGATATCTGCCTGCCTTCGGCAGGGAGGCGCTCAATAAACTGGCGGTCCTCCTGATTGAAGTAATCGTCTGCTGGCACCGCCTTAAACCGATTGACCGGCAGGTAGGTTTCGCTATAGCGCAGGTACGTATAAAACCACCTGAACTTCCTGTCTACCGCAGTGCGGATATGAAACAATGAGTCGTTGTCGGTGTTCAGCTCATTATTCACCATATCTGCAGATGCAAATGACTTACTGAAAGCAATTCGATATTCAGGCTTGTCTTTCTTAGGTGCGCCCGAACTATCAGGTGCAATGCGGGTTGCGTCCACCTTCCATCCGCTGGCTGCATTGATACCAAAAATATTGCGGGTGGCACGGGACGAATCGCTTTTCAACAGGACGATGGACTTATCCAGGCTTCCATCTTCGTGCACGGTTGTCTCCATGCGGATGGGGTTCTCACACGATGCCAGCACCAAAACGGTCAGCACTGCAATCGATAGTTTATGTTTCATATGGTTGGGGTTCATTATTTCAAATTGTGAAAGTGTTGGCGGATACAAACCGGATCCAGGCGCCGCTGCAGCGGATCGGCACAATCGGCCATGGTGCGGGGTGCCCGTTGCTGCAGTGATGCCGCAAAGGTCGTACGACTGAGTACAACACCACCTGCCACCGGTCTATGTGTTTGTGCAACCGGTGATTCGATCCATTCTAATGTCAGCAAACCAATCAACATCACTGAAGCAACTGTGGCCGACCAACGAAGGGCAAACCAAAAAGAAAATCCGGATCGAGGCGCTGGTTGAATGGATGCCATCACATCACCAGTAAACTGCGCTGCGTGTGGCAATCTAACCGCTATAGACCTGGTGCTGATCACCTGGCCCCGAAATGCATGCGCTGACTGCATCAACGTTTTACAGGCAGCGCACTCCTGCACATGCCTGTTGACGGAATCACGCTCTGATTCGCTGAGGATATCATATAGCTCAATCAGTGGTCTGATCTTTTCGCAGTTCATGTCGGTGTTGTTTTGCTCTCCTGATAGAATCGTTCCAGCTTTTCCCGCATGGCCAGGCGGGCGTAGTATAAATTGCTCTTGATCTGCGCTGCATCCTGGCCGGTAATGGCGGATACTTCATCCGGTTCAAGCCCCTCCAGGTCGCGAAGCACAAATACCGATTGTTGTTTCGGTGTGAGCGTCGCGGACAGTCGCGAGATAGTTTCGAGCAATTCCAAACGTTCATGCTCACCACCGTCGCTCAGGATCATTTGGTCCTGTACCTCCTCCATCCGACTCGACGCCCGGCGGTGCGATGATTTCAGATGGTCAAAAGCCTGGTTCATGATAATCGTGTAGAGCCACGTGCTCAGCTTTACGGTATCGCGATAGCGGTTGAGGTTCTTCCACAGTTTTACGAAAGCTTCCTGGGCAACATCTTTCGCGTCATCGCGGTGGCCGGTAAATCGAAAGGCCACGGCGTAGGCAAACTGCTGATGGTTTTCCACCAGTTCCCGAAATGCCCGGGTGTCACCTGCCGCCGCACGGCGAATAAGGTCAGATTCTCGGTCAGGTGGCATAATCTGCTTTCTGGGAATGATACGAGGGAGCCGGCTGGAGGTAAAATGGGGGTTGGTAAAAATAGGAAGAATTGGCTTTTGGAGTAGAAATGAAAGAGTGCCATCCAGTAGTGGTTAGGGTGCTATTTCACTTCAACCGAAGGAACAATAATCAAATCTTACCGTCACCCCGATTCCGCTACGCTACATCGGGGTAAGATATGATGTGCCACCCCGATGGGGTTGCCGCTGCATCTGTTTACGATCTGGTCTATAAATATTTCACCCCTTCGGGGTTAAGTGCACGACGTCACGCCAAAACGGTTAGTTATTTTCGTGCTTTCGGGGTGAACTTGAATTTGCACCGAAGGTGCTTCTGCGGTCTTTATTGTTAGCGATTGTCATAGCTAGTGTATTTTGTATTTCTCCGCGCCGCTGCGCCTCCGCGGTGAAATTTGCATTCGCACCGAAGGTGCTTCTGCGGTTTTTTGTTAGCGATTGACTCCGCGGTTGATCTGCGATGCATTAGATCAGCGTGATCAGCGGGAAATGCATTTTTATCAGTCAAGGTCCTTTCGTGATTTCAAAGTGGGCACGTTCAACTTAGCCAATGTTTTGTATTCCTCCGCGCCGCTGCGTCTTTGCGGTGAAACATTTCTGCTTTCGCAACTATTCCCCCCTACTCCAAATCCACCTGATTAATCGGAATCAAATTCACCCCAAACGTATTCACGATCAGGTTCATGATCGGGTCGTGCTTGATCTTCAAAAGGATTCTTGAAGTCTGCGCTGCATCATAACCCATCACCATCTGGTCGGTGAGCTTGAGGTGCTTGACGCTGTAGAAAAATCCGGCGATAACATACGGACCAAACGGGGTGAATGGGATATCAAATGAACTTCCGGTCATGTTGAAGACTGTATTGGGCAGGTAGTCGCCACCGGTATCAATTCCTTTTGAGCGCAGGTAGTATCCTGCCGCCAGGTTGCGCGACGATTGTCTGGGGTCACTCATACAGAGTAAACCGGCGAGTGGCTTCTGTTTCTGCGATTGGTGAATCAATACATCGCGTTTCAACCGCTCATTGACGGAATGATCGCGAACGTACTTCTGCACATCATCCCAAAACGGAACAGCAGGATCACCATCATCTACACGGATGAGGGAGTGAATAGAATAATCCATGATACCGCAGGTGATCCTGATGTCAAGTACATTCAGTTCTGAGTCGCCGTCAATGGCTTTCTCCAGGACGGTACGTTGGTGCCGTGGGTGTGTGCGCAGGAGGTCGATGCTGAAAATCCAGTCACCGGCCAGGTATCCATCATAGGCATAATGCTCGCGAAGCAACAACTTGATCTTGGTATCATTGTCCACCACTACCTTTTGACCGTTGATCGGCAGCGTCAGTTTTTCCTCGATAATCATTTTTTCAATTTCAATTCCCACAGACGAAGCATTCAGCATACCGCAATTCAGCGGTGATCCATCCACGATGTGCAAATCATGCACATGACTGATGTATGCATCATTGGAGTCTTCGGTCATGTGACCGTGCGTTTGCAGATGCACAAAGTATCGTATGGGGATCAGTTCGGTGAGGCTGCGTTGGGCCTGCTCAATCGTGCGTTTGATGTCCATCACCACATCCGGTGTAACAAATGAACCGGCTGCACGTACCACATGGTATTCAATCTCAATGCCCTTTTTGTGGTATGCCTCTGTGGTGAGTTCAATAGCATCCAGTTGCACCTGACTCAGATCGCGTGCATCGGCACAGCCAATCAAAATATGAACCTGCTTTTCCTTGATCATGGGTATTTTGATTTTCGTTTGGCGTTATTTGAATTAGTAGATTTAGGCAAAATAATACAACGCGCGTGAAACCGCACCGACTCCACCGTGAAATACTCGACCTTGTTGAATTGGAAGGCGGTGAATTGCATACCGACACCGTTCTGGGCCGGTATGTAGGGACAAATCACCCGCGCTATCACCTCAGTTTGCCGGCTATGCGCACCATCGCCAGAACCTGGTTGCGGTTCAGAAAAGATCTTGCGGCAGCTGAATTCCAGAAAGTGCTCACCAGCCTCATTCAGGGGCCATCTTATAATGAAAAACTGATGACGGGTATTCTCCTGAGTATGGCACCAAAGGCCATGCAGGAAATCGACCCCCGCATATTCAAGGAATGGCTTGGTCACCTTGAAGGCTGGGCCGAAGTGGATACCTTGTGTACAGGGCCATTCACCGTGAGGCAGGTTCCGGCTCAGTGGGCGACCTGGAAGAAATTGTTGCCGGCCTTTGCCCGAAGCAAGGATATTCACCAACGCAGGGCTTCAATTGTTTTGTTGTGCTCGCCGATTCGACACGACAACAACCCGGAGATGTTTCAGGTAATGATTGCCAACATCGAACGGCTGAAGCACGAAAAAGAGATCCTGATCACCAAAGCCATTTCGTGGGTATTGCGTTCGGCTGTCACACACCACGAACAGGCGGTGAAACGTTATGTACTGGCCAACAAAGACACGCTCCCCAAAATTGCAGTGCGTGAGACCCTCGTAAAAATCAAGACTGGAACCAAGACCAAACGAAAAGACCTATGAAATCAAGCATACACGCCCTTGCCGCAGTTGCGGTATTGATCAGCTGTTCGGCGCCCAGGCAGGAACAGGCCGAAACCCTGGACAGCGCCAATATGAAGACCGAGCTGGCCGTCACCGAAGCGCCTCCCATACTGGCATTTTCTCCCATTGATGGTTATTCAGTAACCAACACCCTGGGGATGAAAGACTCCGTCAACTTTGTGCTGCTCAACAGCCAGGCTGATCTTGACAAAGATTTTGTCTATAACAACGGCGTTGCTTCGTCCGCGAATCCTGATTTCGTCATCAACCACATTGTTGCCGTGGCTACGTTGCCAGATTTTCGGCAGACGACCATCGGCATGGAGAAGGTGGAGATTGCCAACGGAGAGATCAATGTGTATGTCACCGTTGCACGCGGCAAGAAGGATGCCATCCCTTCAAAGGCTGCCCATCTCTTTGCCATCGAGCGCCGCGACGGGTTCACCACCATGCAGTTTTGGGTGAATGGCGTAAAGAGTACGGCGTTGATCCTCGTTTAGACCACATGTCGTTTGAGAAATGAGCGTCCGGAACCCGAGCGCAGGTAGCGTTCGAAATCCCGGGCCTTATTCTTGTCTGGGAATGCAGCCGTGAAGATGAGATCGAGCGGGAGCTGATCTTTGGAATTTTCCATCAGACCTTGTCTGTGTTTTTCCAGTTCGGCGTTGAGGTCTTCCACGCATCCCTTGTAGAGACCACCTTTGACGCCTTGCAATACATATATATTCCACATGCGACAAACGTAAAGCGGAGTCGCGAAATTTGGAGACTCAGACAGCAACGGAAAACAAGATGACTTTCTTAACTTTTACCTGGATTTCAAAGTCCTAAGTTCTAAGACCAAACCCCTATGTATTCAGAAGCCCTCGCAGACCGCATCCGTACCCACCTGGCTCATTTGCCTAAGGTGGAGGAAAAGGAGATGATGGGCGGCTTGGCGTTTATGGTGAACAACAAGATGTGTGTAGGGATTTTCCGCGGGGAGTTAATGTGCAGGCTGGATAAGTCCCGTCATGACGAATATGTAGAGCGCAATGGCTGCCATGAGATGAACATGGGTGGCAAGGTCATGCGCGGCTGGATGCTGGTGGACGAGACCGGTACGGCGGGAAAAGGGATGAAGATGTGGATTGAGGAGGCGATTGAGTATAATAAGGTGGTGAAGAAAAGGAAGAAGTAAATACAGACTTGTTAAGAGTCATTTAGATTGATTCCCTTTAGTCCACCAAATCAAATCTGTATTCAGTATGGTACTCTAAGTACTTTTGAATTCCTTGAGGCACCTCCCTTAGTCTAAGAGAAGAATTGATCCCAATTCTTTCCCAGTCTCTCGATAGAATATGATTTGACATCATAATCTTTCCTGACTTCTCAAAACTTATATAACCAAGATCAAATAGCTTATCCAACGTAGGAATCAATAGTAATCCATTATCAATCGATAAACGTTCCTCATTGGACGATAGCTTCCATGGTTTAATATGCGAAGCCACAAGAAGATTGGGTTTGGTAAATCCTGTTACACTACAACTTCCCCATAATTGAAGTAACCCTTTCCGATATACCCCTTGACCTATTCGACTTCTTATGATCGCCTCTTTTTCAGTCTCACTCAAATCATATGCAACTTTTATTTCATTCACCAATTGATTCTCTGAGACCTCCCTATCAATTAGTCTGAACACGAATTTTGAGGGTTCTTCTTTTCGCAATTTATATTGCCTCAACTCAGCAATACCCTCGTACCTAAATTCGCTTCTATACTTATCTCTAAAAAAGACATGAATACTGGAATTGCGAGAAGCAATTCGGGTATCATTACCATGCCCTTTCTCTCCTTCCCAAAACAGCATGTCTTGATTGATCCCATTGACGTATTGAGTCATGGAATCTGGCTTTTCTTTAGTAACAAATAATATGATCTGGTTTGCTCCTTGTGGTGTGAAAACGCCACGGGTGATAGCCTCAGGACCTTTAAATCCCCAAATTTTGGCCAGGGTCTCTCTACTGTAACTTTGACCTATTAGAATTTGTGAAAAGTCTAACAACAAGAAATTGATTTGATAGTTTCAATTTAATCAAATAAGGTCAATCAAGCCAAAAGCTGAACTCTTCAGCTAAGAATACGCCTTAAGTTGTACCGAGATTACTAAAGATTATTGGCGACCTTCCAGCTAAGTCTTTGGATCCGTTCTGAAATTCAGGCAATTGACTTTCGATCTGCAAGTTGCCTTTTTGTTTCAAGATGACGCCCGGATACCGCCACTATAACCAATTATTTCTTTCGCTTCGCAAGTTCATCCATCTCCTTCTCGATGGAAGCAATATGCTCAATAGCGGAGGCATAGCGACGGAGATCGCCGGAGCGCTGGATGTGCATGGCTTCTTCCAGCAATTTCTTGCGTTTGCTTTCCAGGTCGGCCATCGGGTCTTTTTTGAGGAAGGAGAACATCAGGTCTTTATGGGAGAACAAGCGGGGAAGGAAAAGGTTTTGATAATCAGTGACTCTTGGAAAGAAGTTTACCACTTACATATATCACTCGCCCTCCTTTTCCGTATATTTGTAGTCCAAATGGAAATATTTCGTGTGAGTTTGCTATTTCTCCGCGGGTTCGCACTACGATTTCCAGTATTTGGGGCTGACCGGTTTTGACAGGATGTGTGAATCCGTATGCCAGCATGCAAGCTCATGAGGGTAGAGCTTTGAACACTGCTCTTACAATCTACGTGGCGAGAATACCTACGCCATGGCTGCTTAATCTGACCTAAGGTTAGATTAGCTTATTCCGGTTAAGAACCGGGAGGCCATCATCGCCCGGCTCCTCTGTTTCGCGGGGGCCGGAACCGCGGTGTCGATCAGCAAAACTGGGCTTCGGTGTGTTGCGCACCGGCGTCGAGAAAACAGCAACTAAGGAAGGGTTTAGGCTGTTGCCTGCCTTACTCTCCCCGACAATCAAAGTCAACTAAGCATGTAGAACGTACGCATTTATCTTCTCTGGACCAGGGTTCGATTCCCTGCAGCTCCACGGATGGAACCGTGTTCGCTTCTTCCCTTTTTCGGAAGACGCCACCACGAGTCCCAATTTCTCTCTATTACAGAAGATTTCGATCATCAGTAACTTCATGGTCG
>DNZD01000168.1 GCA_003504855.1 Cytophagales bacterium | reverse complement strand
TATTCAGCAGGGACAACGAAGTGCCGCCATTGCGCCAGTATTCCAACGCACCGTTGCTGCGGCCAACCAGTAAGTCAACTTTGCCGTCAAGATCTACGTCGGTGGCAAAGAAATTCTCATTGGTTCCCAAGGAAAAATTCAGCGTTTGAACTTCTTGCCCGCCATAAGAAGGTTTGGAGGCACTCTTGCTCAGCGCATAGAAAATTTCTGTCTTTCCCGTAAGGATGTCTGTTCCTGAAAACATCAGGTCAACAGCTCCATTTCCATCAAAGTCGACAAACTGGGGACTGATGTTGATATTATTTAGAAATGAGATGCCCAGAAAATCATCGGTTATCCAGCTAAAAGCCGGCGATCGGGCAGTGCCCGTGTTTTCATAATAGGAAAGGGTACCCCGCCGGTTTGCGTCAATGTAGCGACCGATGATCATGTCATCGTCGCCGTCCTGATCGAGATCGGCAAATGTGGGCGCTGACTGGTCACCAACATCGATCATCGTCTCCTGCAGAAAATTATTTTTCACCAAAGTGAAATTGGGCAATTGATTTGTGCCCGTATTTGAGTAGAGCCAAAGCGACTGTTGAAAATTATTTTCCGGTTGAACGCGCGCATAGAGATTCGGCGAAGCAATGAGGTCGGTCTTACCATCAAAGTCAACATCTTCAAGGTACCCGGCCGGATAATAAATGATCCCGGTGGGACTTGAGCCGGGAAATAGCGTAAAATTATTAACCACGGGAAGAGCGGCAGTGCCCGTATTCTGCATGTAGTATAATCGCGAACAGGTTTCTTCTGAAAATACCAGGTCCTGGTCACCGTCGTTGTCCATGTCAAGGCTAAGCAATGCCTTTCCACCCGTATGTTCGGTGCGACCGCCCAGTTGAACGCATGTTTCCCCGAAGGCAATTTTTCCACACGAACACTCTTCAAAGCCACCCCAATTTTGGGTTTGTCTTTCCAGGTCAAGACTATCGCATCGGCCATAGCGCTCCATGCTGAAATTCTTGTGGTATTCGGCGGTGCTGGGACTCACGAAACGCATGTTGAGCACATCCAGATCGCCATCACCATCCATGTCCTTCAGGTTGGGAAAATCATTGGAGCCGGGCAGTAGGTTTATCTTTCCCGAAAACCCTGTAGTAAGGAGTACCTCGCTCCTGGTGGTCCCACCCGGGTTGTAGAAAGTGATCTTTTTCCAGCTTAAGGGCTGCCCGGAGGCGGTTGTATTTTGGAATACATAAATACCAATCTGACCAAACGTAAAAAGATCTTTTTTCCCGTCGCAGTTGTAGTCGCGTAGAATGAGAAACGTGTTGATCTCAGGTGGAAAAAGACTTTCATATTTTGGCGCATAGACATACGTCTTGTTGACAGCAAGGAACGTACTTACCTTGGACGCCATCTTGTCATACACCACAAGATCCTGCTGGCCATCGCCGTTGAGGTCGATAGAATTTACCTGGGCAGAATTAAGTCCACCCGCCCACGGATTGAGCAACGCGGCGCCATTAACCTCCACCGGCACCGATTGATCGAGGGTGTAGGTGAACTGTGCCCGGGCGGCCAGGGGCAAGAGGATCAGAAGGAGCAGGCGAATCACAAATAATTGAACGGTGGAGTAACGCAGGTTATTTTTCAGGGTTATCTTTCCTACCGAAAAAACGGTATGGATATCCGCGATTTGTATCAAAAGTATTTAGAATCGGGTAAAGTATCTACCGATACACGCCAGATCACGCCCGGTTCGGTATTCTTTGCATTGAAAGGGCCATCATTCAACGCCAATGCGTTTGCGATAGAGGCATTGGCTAAGGGCGCGTCGTATTGTGTCGTCGATGAACCGGCGCATGCAGGCGATCCCCGCTGTGTTTTAGTGCCAGATGTACTCCTTGCCTTACAGGACCTGGCCAGGCACCATCGCCGTCAATTGACCATACCGGTGGTTGGTCTTACCGGCTCCAATGGCAAAACCACCTCCAAGGAACTGGTTAGCGCCGTGTTAGCTAAAAAATTCAAGACGTTTGCTACCCGAGGCAACCTCAACAACCACATTGGAGTGCCGCTCACGATTTTGTCGATTGATCGATCTTATGAAATGGCCGTAGTTGAAATGGGTGCCAACCACGTGGGAGAGATTGCCTTGTTATCCAGCATATCCCAACCTACGCATGGCTTCATTACGAATATCGGCAAGGCCCATATCGGTACGTTTGGGGGATTTGAAAATATCATCCGTGGAAAAACAGAATTGTATCAGCACCTGATCGACAACCACGGTACGGTGTTTATTAATTCGGCCAATCCAATTTTGTCGGCCATGATCAAGCGATTCAAAGACCCTGTTCTTTACCCGGCCAAGGGTAATTTCCTGCAATGCGACCTCACCCAGACAGAGCCTTTCCTCGAGGTACGCGTTGGGGAGGGGAGGACCATCAAATCACAATTGGTTGGTGCATACAATTTTGAAAACATTGCCGTAGCATTATGCATTGGAAAATATTTCGGCGTGCAACTGGATGACGCAGCGAAAGCGATCGAAGCATATGCACCGGGGAACATGCGCTCGCAGGTCATTCAAAAGGGAACCAATACCATTATCCTTGACGCCTACAACGCCAACCCCACATCCATGGAAGCGGCTATTGACAGCCTGGCGCGGATGAATGCCAGCAAAAAAATTGCGATCATCGGCGATATGTTTGAACTCGAGGAAGAAGCCGCTGCCGAGCACCAGCACATCGGTAGCGTGCTCATGGAAAAGAAGATTGATGAGGCTTATTTGTGTGGCGAGTTGATGCAACATGCCCGGTCTACTTTCCCACAAGGGAAATTTTATCGCACGCGTGATGAATTAATAGCGACCCTTAAGGCCAACCCGATTTCCAATGCAACGATCCTCATCAAAGGTTCCCGTGGCATGGCCATGGAAAAGGTCGCTGAAGTGTTATAGCTATAAAACTATGTGAACATGGACTTGGTCAAGACCCTCAAGTTTCTGAAATCGCTCTCGCGCAACAACAACCGGGTATGGTTTGAAAAGAACAAAGGCACGTACCTGGAATGTAAAGAATCTTTTGAAGCCCTCGTGACTGCTTATTTGCATGAACTCATCAATTTCCATCCCGAATTGGCATCATTGAACCCAAAGAAATTGCCATTCCGTATCTACCGGGATGTTCGCTTCAGCAAAGACAAGCGACCCTACAAGACAAACATGGGAGCAGGATTTTCACCCAATGGCAAGCTTGTGCAGGAGCCCGGATACTACCTGCACCTGGAGCCAGGTGGGAGCTTTCTCGCGGGTGGTATTTACATGCCCGATCCAACCAACCTCGGCAAGATCCGGCAGGAGATAGATTACAATGGTGACAAACTTGAAAAGATCATGAAGGATAAGTCTTTCCGGAAATGGTTTAAAGACTTTGGTGATTTTGACCGATTAAAGACGGCGCCGAAAGGCTATGCGAAAGATCATCCGCGAATTGAATGGCTGAAGAACCGGAGTTTTATTGTCACCCACAATTTTACGGATGCCGATGTGTGTAATCCCCGCTTTGTGAAGAATCTCTCAGCAGCCAGCCAAGCCATGAAACCGCTGGTTGATTATATGAAAGAGGCGTTGGCCTAAATGCCAAGTGCTTCGCGGAGCTTTTGATAGCCCGACTGACTCAGCGGGATGCGGGCTCCCGCTTTAAGCAAAGCGATGTGGTTGTCTTTTTCCAGGGGCTCAATCCGTGTCAGTTCCTGCAGGTTAATGAGATAAGAGCGATGCACCCGAACGAAATGTGCGGCAGTCAGCAAACGTTCATAGTGCGCCATTGTTTTTTTCTTGAGATAAAATCCATCCTTGGTATATATCTTCACATAGTCATCATAGGCCTCCAGATAGTATATGCCTGGTACTGGAATGATGACAATGTTGTTTCCTTTCTTTACAACAATCCTGTTGATTTCATCCGGTGGCGAGTGTTGGGTCAGCAATGACTCGGTGTTGCGGTTACTTTCAATGCGTTGAGCTTTCCATTTTTCCAGGGCTTTATTGAATCGCTCCTGGGAATAAGGCTTGAGCAGATAATCCACGGCGTGACGCTCAAATGCCTGAAGTGCATATTCGTCAAAAGCCGTTGTGAAGATGACCGCGGGAGGAGTATCCAACAGCTCCAGCATCTCAAACCCATTGATCTTTGGCATCTGAATATCGAGGAGCAGGAGGTCAGGTTTATATTGGGCAATGGCTTTTACGCCTTCAAACCCGTCGCCGCATTCTGCAACTACAACGATATCAGGGTGTGAGCGGAGGTAGTCTTTTACCAGACTGCGGGCCAGGGGTTCGTCGTCTATAATTATAGCCCGAATCATTGGGGTATGCGGACAGTGGTGATAAACTCAGTTTCGTTGCGTTCAGTGGCAAGAAGGTCGTTTCTAAGATACAATAGGTAAAGCCTTCGTTGAACGGAGGTAAGTCCAAATCCGGTTCCAGGTCGGTTCATGACCGTGCCGGAATCGAATGGATTGGTTATGTGAATGACCAGGTGTTGCTCGTTCAGGGTTGCTGATACAGAGATGGTGGTTTCACCGACAGTGTCGTATAATCCAAACTTAATGGCATTTTCCATAATTGGCTGCAGGAGGAGCGATGGCATTCTCGCTACTCGTGTTTCATCTGCAATTGCCATGGTGGTTTGAAGGCGGTGACCAAATCGCACTTTTTCAATCGCCAGATACAACGCAAGGTGATGTAGTTCCTCTTCGAGAGTCACCAGGGAGTGATCATCCTGCCTGAGTGTACCCCGCAGGAAATCGGATAACTGCTGAACCATCGTGCGGGCTTGCTCCGGCTGATGACTGACCAGAGCACTGATGGAGTTGAGACTGTTAAAAAGAAAATGTGGTTGCAATTGACGACGCAGGTTCGCCAGCTCGGCATCTCTCGCCAATTGTGCGGCTGCCTCTTTTCGTTGTGCGCTCTCAACACTATCGGCAATGTACACCCAGAACCAGGTGAGCACGGCAACCAGGAGCAGCATAAGCCATACATATCCAAAACGAAATTCGAGGGTAGTAGTCAGCCAGGCGAGATATGGTTTTTCCTCAGGCACCAGCCAACCCATAATCAGGTGCATGACCCAAACACTTACGCCCGCAAGGGCCAACGACTGAAACACCACAAAGAATGCATTGCGCTCGCTAGGCTGGTAGGCATGCATGGAGGTATTGATGGCATATCCGGCGATGGCCGTAATGAGTTGGGTTACTATCGCATCTTGCCAGGCCAGATGGAGCGCAAATGATTGCGCCAACAGGAAGGTTTGAGCCACACACCACAGTGCCCACCAGGCAATGTAGGCCAAAATAACTTTTCGATATGACAACGTGGTATTGACGGTCATCCGATGATAGTCATTTTAGCCTGCAGGGCCTGGGCCCTTTGGTGTACATCGCGAATGTATCGCCTGCCTTCACTTGTTTCGTAGATGCAGGAGTAAAGTTCAGCACCGTGTGCTAGTTCTTCCAGCAGCCGGACGTCTGAAACATTGACAAACTCCCAACTCACGAGGCTCTTTTTCTCATTGAAAAATTGATCTTCCTCGGTAATGCCTAACAAACGCGCTTTGAAGACAGCATCCTCCAAATCGTCAGCCTGAATCAATCGCAGGTGTTCGTCAAATTGTGTCATGACACTGCTGGTCGATACTTTAAAGATTAATTTAGCAATATACCAGTTCATGAGCTGAGTCGATGGTGATGGAATTAATAGCTCTTGATGTCAATACCTCCAAAGAGGCAAGTGCCTTCCAGAATCAGGGTCTTTTCATGGTTGATCACGTCTTTGGACGCCGCACGCTTTTCATTCACGCCACCCAGAATACAAACCATTTCAGAACGGACATTCCAATGCGCTGGAATAATCAATTTCGTGCCTCCAAAAGCCTGAAGGATCTCTAATCGTGCCGTTGATTCAATATCAGCTTGGGAGAAATTGATTTCGGTGCCGCCAAAAAAAGTAGTGACCTCGCCATGCTTGAAATTCTTGGAGATGACATTGGTCTTGCTCCCGCCAAAGACATTAACGGAATCGATGTTCTCTTCTGAGAGAATGTCGTTGGTCTTTTCAAAAGACTTTCGCGATCGCCGCGGTCGAGCAATCATGTATACTCCGATACCAATTAGTATGGTTGGCCACAAGAATGGTCGAAAATCTGCGAAGTCAAACCAGAGATCATCCACAAGAAACACGACACCGATACCAATCGGAATCAACCAGCCGCCGGGACGGAACGACCTTCTTGCGCCGATATACGTACCGATAGCGATCAACAATACCTGCCAGGAAAATATCCAATGTGGTACAAATACCCCGGCCCTGTCGGCAAAGATGAGTGAACCAACTGCGATCAATACGAGGCCTGCCATTACCCGACCTGAACGGGAATCATGGCTCTTTACTTGCTGTTCTTCCATAATGTTTAATTTGCTTTTGTAAAGAAACGCTGCTTTGACATCAACGGCTACCGGATATAGGTGGTAGTGGGCCGGCCGTCGGCCAATGCCGGAATTGAGTCGGTAAAGCAGGCTAACCCGCTTTTGCGTATTTCACAAAACGGCGTGAATCCTCCGTATAACCCGCCTTCCGGTAAAACTGATGCGCTTTTTCCCGGCGCTCATTGCTGGTAACCTCGAGTTTCAGGCATCCTTTACTAAAGAGAAAGGCTTCGCAGGCGCCCAGCAGTTGTTGCCCGACACCCTGCGAACGGAATCCGGCATCTACACAAAAAGCCGTGATCCTGCCCATAGGCCCGTGCCAATGGGCCAGTTGAAACCAATGGAGGG
>DNZD01000025.1 GCA_003504855.1 Cytophagales bacterium | reverse complement strand
GGAGTATGAGTCACCTTCGCCTTCATACGAGTTGATATGTGGAGCAACGCTTGAGTGAAGTGCCCGCCGTTCGAACTGTCGTAGGAATATTGCCCATGTTGTGTTGCGTGAATAATTAGTTTGCCTTCTGGAGAAGTCGCAATCCGCTCGCTGAATAACTCGTAGGTTGACAGAGCCTCAAAATGATCAACATCATCTTCAAACGCTGGAATCCCTCCTAAACGAGGCGCAGCATAATTGCGACAAGCATCCACAACGACCAATTGCCTGGGGCTGTCATTTAAAAAACAGACGTCATTAATCGAGCGGTCTCTCAACGCTATCATCCTTGTGTTCCCGACTGCCGTATACCCATGGCCTGAAAAATATACAAAAACATAATCCGCAATAGCAGCCCCGATAGCGTTTATCGCCTCTGCGGCAGTAGGGTTCTCTAAAGGAATGATCTCATTTCGATTCCAAGCTCCACCCTTGTTGGATTGGAGAAACTCACTCATCCTAATGAGATCCGTTTTTACCCCCGCGAGAAAACCGGTTCCATTTCCAGGGCAACCAATCAGAATTGCCTTGCGCGTTATATTGTTGAACATATTCATAAAATCTAGGCAGGGCTGACGTCAATCGTCTTTTGATAATTAAATCCAATAGGTCTATGCTCTATTGACTTTTCAGGCTCGTTAGAAGAAACCTGGATCAATCGAGGCAGCCATTTCCTTTCTTTCTGGGGTCTGATAGCGAGTCAGAATATAAATGAATACACCAAAGAGGATTAGGAATAGAAATATTCCTAGTGATTTAAGAATTCGATAGGTGGACTTTTTCATGTATCTCTTTTTTCAGGCAGGTACTATCCCGTTCTCATTCATCCATTCAATTGCCCTTATTAACTCCGTATTGTCAAATCGCTTTTTCCGTTCATCCCATGCATAGAAGTCCCTGATGAGTGACGCATTGTTAATAAGACTTCGATTAGACATAAGATCCATCCAAACGAAAAACAGGGTAGCCACAACTTCACAAAAATCAGAGGTTTGTTTGCGGAACAAGTCAATTATTCTGGCAATGTCGCCTGTTTGATTTCTGAAATATCTACCATAATAGATTTGATATTCCTCTATTTTTTCGTCCGGAGCATATTTGTATGCACCATAGTTTGTCCGGGTCACCGTAAACCAGCGTTTCTTCTTAAACTGAGCATCAAAGACACGCATTTGTTTTGGATCAAGCGGACCAGCCGCAAAGCGCTTGTAGGACGAGCTCAAATTCATATGGCAAACCTTGTCACACAACATATATACCTTAACAAACTTAATATGTCCAAAGGTGGGCTCAGAGTGAAGCTCTTTCGCAACGTGGGCAGCAAGCACCAATTTTTTGAAGTAGTCACTTTTGGCTGGTTTCTTGACATCTTGCTCAACAATAGTTACAGTTTTAGTGAGCGATTTTGACACTACTGCAACTTTCGCAGGCTTATCGATCGCCTTCTGTTTTGACTCTCTCAAGAACTTCGGTTCTTTCAGACGATCCGGGAACATCACCTGAGTCTTTCCGAAAATTTTGTCAAATTCTTCAACCTCTTCTTCATTTGTTGGCAATAGGTATCCAAATCTCCTCAAGTCAGATTGAAGATTGATTTTTTCGTCCAGGGTCAAATCCTTTTTGTCGGTTTTGCCTTTTGTTTTTGCCATGACTTATATTTTACAATTTCTAAGGCCTTCAAGAGCTCGCTGCTTTGCCTTACGAATAGCGGCCGCTTTTACATTATATTTTGTTTTGAGTTCTTCTAATATTTCGTCTGGTAGGTGATCGGTATTCCGCTCTTTAAATTCCCCCGCCTTGACAAATTTCTTAAGATCCTTCGGGACGGCACAACCGTCCACCATGTTTTTTTGGGTAAGCATTTCAATTTCATTCTCAGAAATATACTTGCGCCCCTCAATGCTGATTGTCCCATGGTCAATGCAAGCCAGAAGAATATCCTTTGACAGGGGATTCAAGCCAGCCCAAAATTGATCAAATTTTATCTTGTCAAAGGTTCGTTGGGGCGTCTTTCGTGCTTGCTCAGGTTTAGATACCAGGTCATATTTTTGTATAGCTTTAAAATCTCTTAATTGACGTCTTTCTTTTTTTACAGATCGAGCAATTTTCAACAACAAATTGTTGGCGATGGTTGACAGCCAATTCAACATCACTTTCTCACACTCATCATCACCCCAGTCACCCATTTCAAACTCCTTGATTTTAACAAAGGCAACGACAAATGTTTCGTTAAAAACCTCGTCGGTTCTCCCCTCGAAATCGGGAATTCCACTATAAAGCTTCGATGCGACCTTCCTTAGTCTATCGTAAAATCTCTCCCTAAAAGAATCGTAGAATCTCGTCTGTAGATAAACGGCCTCATTCACATCAGAGCAGGCAATCAGAGCCCTCACCAAGGGGACTAGTTTCCCTTCGTTATCGTTTCCTTCTAGCTGTTCCGGGGTCTCGGTTAGTGCCAAACTATGACTTTTAATGCTTAATACTGAAGCGTGACATGCGAGCCGGAAACGTCATGCTTTCGCATTAAAGCATAAAAAGTTACAACTATGTCACAAGAAATCGAAATCATCGACGTCGAGGCCTACTCCAAGGAGGGTCGGCCAGTCCCCAAGGACAAGCACTACCGGATCAAGATTGACCGGGAAGTCTTTGTGGTGGAAAAGGAGTGCATGACCGGTCGTGAACTCTTGGTGCTGGCAGGAAAGATTCCGCCTGAGAAATACCAGCTGAACCTGAAGTTGAAAGGCGGGAAGGTAGAGCCGATCAGATGGGATGAAAAAGTATGTTTCACCAAGCCTGGGGTCGAGAAGTTCATGACCCTCCCGCTTGATCAAACAGAAGGGGAAGGTCCCCGGCGACAGTTTGATTTACTCGACGAGGATGTCGAGTTCCTGGAAAGTTTGGGTCTCCTTTGGGAGACCCTTACTGAACCTGCAGGAAACTGGATCCTTATTTACAACTATCCAGTCTATGATGGGTATACGTTTGAAAAGATTCTCGTCGCGGTAAAGGTCGAACCTGGCTATCCACGGACACAGCTTGATATGGCCTACTTTTTTCCTGCTCTTGTAAGAAAAGATCATCAACCGATCGGTGCCACATCAAGCCAGCCTATCGACGGCAAAATTTTTCAACGCTGGTCACGGCACCGGACACCGCAGAACCCATGGCGGGAAGGTATAGATAATTTAGGAACGCACATGAGCCTGGTCAGCTATTGGTTTGTTCAGGAATTTGAAAAAAGAGCCAATGCAGTACCAGCTTAGCATATCAGGGATTCACTATGACCAAATCCGCAAACACTTGTTTCCAGGTGATCATCTGGAGGCAGTGGCTGTGGCGCTATGCGGTCGACTCGCCGGTAAGGGAATTCACAAATTACTGGTGAATGACGTCGTCTTGATTCCTTATGACGAATGTGAGCGGTCAGCCGATTTTGTTGTATGGAAAACAGACAGGATAATCCCCTTGTTGGAAAAGGCAGCAAAACACAATTACGCAATATTGAAAATCCATAGCCATCCTGGCGGCTATGAGGCATTTTCCTCCCTTGACGACGACTCTGATACCCGGCTCTTTAGCTCAGTATTCGGATGGACCGATGGTGATTATCCACATGGTAGTTCGATTATGCTTCCAGATGGAAGAATTTTTGGGCGAGTTTTCTTTCCGAATCTCAAAGCCGAGGCCTTAAACAAAATCTGTATTGCCGGCGATACAATTCAGGTCTGGGATTATTCGACCAAGGCATCAGGTGAAGCGGAGATTGGAAGAAGGACTATTCAGGCATTTGGCGAAGCCACCTACAGGCTGCTGAGCAAATGTAAAGTCGGTATTATCGGATGCTCTGGAACAGGAAGTCCTGTGATTGAACAACTGGTGCGACTAAGCGTCGGTAATCTCGTGCTGGTCGACCCGGACAAAGTTGAATTGAAGAATCTTAACAGAATCCTGAACACAAAACGTGCCGACGCCGAAAAGGGTCGCCACAAAGTCGATGTATTGAAAGAGGCAATTTTAGAATTTGGATTGGGCACCGATATTGAAGTTTTTGCAAAAAATATCTATGAGGATTTGACCTGCCAAAGGGCGCTAGCTGAGTGTGACATTTTGATTGGTTGCGTCGATTCTGTCGACGGTCGCGATTTGATTAACCACCTCTCCACGTATTATCTAATCCCCTATTTCGATATAGGAATTAAGCTCGAAGCCAACGGTACCGGCGGGGTTTCTAAAATCGTCGGAACCATTAATTATATCCAACCAGGAAAGTCCTCATTGATTTCGCGAGGCTTGTACGACGCCGAAGATTTGAAGGCCGCAGGATTATTCAGAATGTATCCGGAACAGTTTCCCGAACTTGTAAAGAACTCCTATATCAAGAACATTAATGTGAGCAGGCCTGCTGTCATCAGCGTAAACATGATGCTCGCTAGCTATGCGGTAAACGAACTACTCAACCGGGTACATCCCTACAAAGTCGATCCCCCAGGAGAATTTGCGCAGTCGACAATTGATTTGACGGAAGGGTGCTTCATACATCAGGCTGAAGACAGACTAGATATTGACGCTTTTCTCATATCTAAAGTGGGGCTTGGAGACCGGAAGATCTTTTTGGACTTAGTCGAATTATCACACCTCAAATGAGAAACTGGCTAACGAGCTTCGATTTCTATTGGAAAGGACTGCGGTCTCAGCAAAGGTTATTCTACAGGCACAAATACTGCCCGACAGAACCGCCAGTCATTTACGACAAGATCATCTATATTGTCGGAGAGCGTCCGTACGTCTGGGTAATTATTTTTAGATGTCCGTGCGGATGCCATGAGATCATCTACCTTAATACTCTGAAAACCGCGAACCCTCGTTGGAAGCACTTTATTCGTTGGGGCCGCATCTACATCTATCCTTCAATATGGAGAAGAGTTGGTTGCAAGAGCCATTTTCATATTCGGGGCGGCAGGGTTCATTGGAGTTACCTTTAGCGTCAAAGCGTTATTGTGTCGGCGTCTTGTGGCGATCATCGTCTCAACCAGCTAAAAAGATAAATCTCCAGCGAGGGTAAAATTTCATACTAAGTGCCCTAAGGCGGAATTTCTTTAGCGGGCAAAGTATAACTTCAGGAGAAGCCTCGGCTGGATTGGACCACCGTGCCTTTGTGGGATCAGCTCATTAATCGCTGACCGTCTGTTTGATCAATCCTCCGTAAAATCCGAAAAGGTTTTCTTGATTTCTTAGCAGCTGGTCAACAAATTGTTCAACGCTTGCCGAATACTCGCCTTCTGATCATTGGTCAGCAACCGCACCAGATCGTCGCGGTCGGTTTCAAAATCCAGGTTGCGCCGCTGTGACTTCAACGCATACTTCCGGGCAAAATAATTCCCCTTTAATTGCAGTTGCGTGCGAAGGTCACGGTTGGACTTGATTTTGTTCTGATAATCATTGGCCGAACGGCCAATCACCTGACCTGCTTCCAGGGAGTTAATCACCAACACCGACGTGCCACCCACCATGGTAACGGTCTTTGACGGATTCGTGTCCAGGATCAACGGAGATAATCCGGAAATACCACCCAACGATGCAGTGACAATCGTTCTTGATTTCTTGCCCTTCCTGGCTTTTTTGTAGATGTGTTCCAGCTTCTCATTGTTCTCATCCAGCATATCAATCAGATTCTTGGATGCCGCCAGCGTATTAAAATATTTCTGATATAGCAGTTTATCCTTTTCCTCAACGTTTTCAGTGTCGTTAATCGTAACCCTTACCCTGCGCTGAACGCGGTTGTTGCTTTTGTCGAAGGCAAAGAAAGTGAGCACCACATCACGCTTCTTTTCGGCTTCATCAACGAAATCGTATCCAGGTGTCCACGTAAATTCGCGCTGCACCCGCGAATTTTCTTTCAATGCACTCTTGGGCAGACGCATGTCAGAAGAGATAAAGTCAACCTGATCAATATTATCGTCTCCGTTCGGGTCGGAAGCATAAACCTTGAAATAGACGACATCGGTCTCTTTTACATTCCAGACGCTATCGCTGGGTACGAGTAATAAATCAGGAGGTAGATCCAATTGAGTTTGCGCTACCCGAATCTTCCCGATGGTTTCGGCCTTGTCGGGCTGGTCTTGTGCGATGAACTCAACATATAACGGTGAGGTGCGTAGTGCATTGAATTGATTCCTGGAGGGTGTCCAGGTAAGCAGTCCGGTAGCAGACATGGATGCACCTTCAGGCATTTGTGATTCGCGCGGTTTAATGACAACCAGGTCACCATCCGGATCACGTACATACTCGGTTGGAATCTGGTAGCGGGAGAGTGTCCCCTGTTTCACATAAAAGGTAGGCATGTCCTCAACGATGGGCGGGCGATTGACATGGTGAAGGATAAAATTGACGGATTGTCTTAGTTGTCGACCATCTTTCCATTCAGCCTGGAACAACACACCGAATTCTTTTTGCTTTTCCAATCGGCTCACCAGGTCATAGGAGGGAATCCATGAGAAATTGCCAAGGCTGTCCATGGACATGCCTGTGGTGGCACCGCCCTCCAACGCAAACCGCCGCGGTGCTGTGCTATCGGTTGTGGCTAAGCGAAACGACAGCGGCTTGCCCTCCTCCATATTGGTCCATGATGGCGCATCGGGAAAAACAAACTGCTGGGCGTGTACTGGCCCGGTCAGTAAAAGGAATAGTGCTAAAAGGCGAACGTTCATTGTCATGGGTGCACAAAAATAATGCCCGTGCCCGGTTCCCTTCGTCTTTTTTGAATAAACCTGTATTTTCACCGGACCTCCGGTCTTTAGATATGCGATTAACCAAAAAGAACCCTGAAGAGCCCAATTTTTTTCAGGATGTATGGGAAGTAGTCAAACTGATTCCGAAGGGCCGGGTAACCAATTACGGTGCCATTGCCCGATACCTGGGCACGGCGATGAGTGCACGGATGGTTGGTTGGGCAATGAATGCTGCCCATGCACACAAACATATTCCGGCACACCGGGTTGTGAACAGGCAGGGCCTGCTCACCGGGAAACATCACTTTGAAACGCCCAAGGCGATGCAGCAGCGATTAGAGAAGGATGGAGTGAAAGTAAAAAAAGATCAGGTCCAGGACTTTGCCCGTGTGTTTTGGGATCCTGCCAAAGAGCTCGGGTGAGGGACTAAAATTTTTCTACTTTTATGCCAGGTTCATATAAGACCATCGTTCAACGGATGAAAGAGAAGCCAGTCCATCATGAAGAAAAGGCCGTTGAGGTACTTGAGGAAGAGGATAACCTGAATGACCTGGTTGTATTCAATGATGACTTCAACACATTTGACCACGTCATTGAAACGTTGATCCGCGTTTGTAAGCATACGCCTGAGCAGGCCGAGCAATGCACACTGTTGATTCATTTCAAGGGCAAATGTGCCGTGAAAAACGGCTCCTTTGATGAGCTGAAGCCGATGAAGGAAGCGATCTGCGAGGCTGGCATTGATGCCAGAATATTATGAAGAACTGGATTTTTGCAGCACTGCTTGGCCTATTACTTGGCTGCGTCGATGATCATGCATCCGGAAATTGCGGAGATTTATCGTGGCTGACCAACCTGAAAGCGGACATCACCGCTCAGGGATACAAGGGAGAAGTATATTCGGCCCAAATGAATAATGAGATGATTTATATCGTCAATGGCTGTGTGAACTGTGCTGATTACCCCACAATATTATACGATTGCCGTGGCAAGGTTATTTGCTCAACGGGAGGCATTATCGGCAATGCGAATTGCATATTGCCGGCAGAGCGCACGCTGATCTGGAAAAACCACTGACCGTTGGAATACCCATCTAAACTTATTGAGGACGCGGTCAACGAGGTAGCCAAGCTGCCGGGTATCGGGAAGAAGACCGCCTTGCGCCTGGTGTTGCATCTCGTGAAAGAAAATGAACACAAGACAGCTGCCCTTACCGAAGCCTTGAATCGACTGAGGGCCAACATCCGCTTTTGTGCTACGTGCCATACCATCTCTGATGAGGAATTCTGTGTGATCTGTCGCAGCCCAAAGCGTGATCGTTCCCTGCTTTGCGTGGTTGAAGACAGCAAAGATGTCATGGCAATTGAAAACACGGCTCAATACCGGGGTGTATATCATGTGCTGGGCGGGATTATTTCGCCTATCCAGGGTATTGGCCCGGGTGAGCTAAAAATTGATTCATTGATGTCACGGGTTGCAGCACCGGGCAGTGAAATCCGCGAGATCATCCTCGCCCTAAGCCCAACCATGGAAGGAGACACCACCGCATTTTATCTTCATCGTAAACTGAAGGACCTCCCTGTAAAAATTACTTCCATTGCCCGGGGCATTCCCATGGGTGGTGATCTGGAGTATGCCGATGAGATTACACTCGGCCGGAGCATTACCGCACGTATACTTTTCAACTAGGTGCAAACGATTTAGGTCTATTCGTGGGACACGCCCGTGGTTTGGTTCCAACTCTGGGTATAAATTCCGTTCTTTGCCTTACTTGACCTTATTGTTTTATGAGCAGACTTTCCACACGCATTGAATCCATCGAAGAATCAGCAACACTGGCCATGGCTGCCAAAGCCCGGGAATACAAAAACAAGGGCATTGATGTCATTAACCTGAGCCTGGGCGAACCTGATTTTAAAACCCCTCAACACATATGTGAGGCCGCCAAGAAGGCCATCGACGATGGAAAGTTTTTTACATACCCTCCGGTTTCCGGCTATCAGGACCTGCGGGAGGCCATCGCTGCCAAGTACAACAAAGAAAATAAGGTGCCTTATAAGGCCGAGCATATTGTAGTCTCCAATGGCGCAAAGCAGTCGATCGCCAACGTCATGTTTTCCTTGATCAATCCTGGAGATGAAGTCATTGTATTTTCTCCGTATTGGGTTAGCTATGATGCCATTGTTCGCCTTACCGAAGGAGTGCCTGTCCTTGTGAGTGGCAGCCTGGAGAACGACTTCAAGGTAACAGCGGCTCAATTGGAGCGTGCCATCACACCTAAAACCAAAGCGATTATCTTCTCATCACCCTGCAATCCTACGGGCTCAGTATTCACGCGGGCTGAATTAGAGGCTATTGCACAGGTTGTATTGAAGCACAACGACCTGCTGATCATCGCTGATGAAATCTATGAGCACATCAACTTTAGCGGAGATCAATTGAGTATAGCATCCCTGCCTGGCATGTTTGACCGCACCATTACCGTTAATGGATTTGCCAAGGGCTTTGCCATGACGGGCTGGAGGGTAGGTTACATCGCGGCTCCAAAGTGGATAGCCGACGGGGCCAGTAAAATGCAGGGACAATTAACTTCGGCAAATTCATCTATTTCACAACGCGCGGCCTTTGCAGCCATCACCGGTGACATTGCCCCGACGAAGAAAATGGTGGAAGAGTATCGCCAGCGCCGTGAAATTGTATACGCTTTGTTGAAAGAGATTCCGGGTGTTAAGGCTAATTATCCACAAGGGGCGTTTTATTTCTTCCCGGATGTAAGCTGGTATTTTGGAAAGTCCGATGGTCAGCATACCATCAAAGACGGCGATGACTTGTGCCTCTATCTCTTGGAGAAAGCGCACGTATCGCTTGTACCCGGTGGTGCTTTTGGAGACGCCCGGTGTATCCGGTTGTCCTATGCCGCATCTGAGAAAGACTTGCGCGAAGCCATGAAGCGTATGCGCGAAACATTGTCTACCTTGAAATAGCAATAAATACCTTGTCTGTCTGGTCTGACATAGCGAAAAGGTTTGAAGGCATCAACGTGCTGATCATCGGGGACGTGATGATCGATGCTTATATATGGGGCGCCGTAGACAGAATTTCGCCTGAGGCTCCTGTGCCTATCATTAATGTTCGTAGGCGTGACTACCGTCTCGGCGGTGCGGCCAATGTGGGACTGAACGTTCAGGCATTGGGTGCACGGCCGGTGTTATGTGCTCTGGCAGGCCAGGATGAACACGGCAAGCGGTTACTCCACCTGCTGGATGAAAAGGGAATGAGCAAGGAAGGTATTGTGACAACAAACCGACGTCCGACCACCCTGAAGGCCCGTGTGATTGCTGCCCATCAGCAAGTAGTACGCATTGACGAAGAGTCGGAAGCACCTGCCACCGAAGAAGAAGAGTCCATGCTGCTGGACCGCATCGATAAGCTGATGCCAGACTGTAATGTGATTATTTTTGAGGATTATGATAAAGGGACCATCACCCAGCGGATCATCGAGGCTGTTGTGAACAAAGCCCGCGCAGCAAATATTCCGGTAGTCGTGGATCCCAAAAAACGAAACTTCCTGAATTATCAGGGCGTAACCCTGTTTAAACCCAACTTGAAAGAACTTCGGGAGGGGTTGAAAGTAGACATTGACCCCAGGGACAAGAGCTCAGTAATCCGCGCCGTTGATACTGTAAAGGCCAGGCTGGGTGCTAAAGGCATCATGTTAACACTGTCGGAACATGGTGTGTTTATTGATTATGAAGGTAAGCAGATCAGCATTCCTGCCCATCAGCGGGAGATCGCAGATGTTTCAGGGGCCGGAGACACCGTGATCAGCATCGCCGCATTGTGCATTGCCCTTCAATTGCCGGCCGAAAGGATTGTGGCCTTATCCAACCTGGGCGGCGGATTGGTTTGTCAGCATGTTGGTGTAGTGCCTGTAAACAAAGAAGAGTTGTTCCGGGAGGCAGATGAGTTAATTCCCAACTAGTCCTACTACCCTCAGTTTTTCTCAAACTGTTTTTCCAACGGTCCTTCCAGTTCAAGATCCATAATGATCTTTTCGTCCAGCGGGCTGTCTTTAATGACGTTATAGGAATCCCAGAATTTCTTGTTGTATGGCAAATCCTGGTATTGCAATCCGTAGCTCCTCATTTTTTGGGTTACGGCAATGCGCTCTTCAGGCTGGGGATCAATCTTGTTAATGAGCAATTGCTGTTGGAGTACGGTTTCGAATTTTAGTTTTTCTGTCTGGGCGTCGTACCAGTTGACTTTGTAATCAACGGTGATGTAGTTGAGAAAATAGCGACCTTCTACAAACCGGAAGTCTACCACACGCTTCATGCTTTCAAATTTATGGGTGAGTCCCCGCACCCGACCCAGGTCTTCCGGAGAATTGTTTTCATACTCAACGTGAACAATTCCAAACGTGCTCTTGTCAATAAAAACTTTCAGGTAAAATTCCCGGGTGTGGGACACAACAAAAATCTCACGGCCATTGTACCAGGAGTCGGCGTCTCGGCGCAGGTTGCTGAAGAAGATTTCCTGGGTTGGAAACAGCCGATAGCGAACATCGTTGTTGAGGAGGAGCACTTCCAGCAGGTTGTCCTGGTCAAAGTACGTTGTGAATTTGCTGGAGTAGCCGATGCTTCTGCGTACCTCCTGCAGGGCAACACGTTCACGCAGTTTGGATTTGTTGCGGGGCTCCTTGTAGTTGTCATCGTAAATCCGCACCGCAGCCTCCAGGAGCGAAACGTAAGTGCCGGCTATCTGTTTAACATCTCGGTAGAAGCCTTCTAACAGAAACGGATCCTGCGGGTAATTGAGATCGATGCGTCCGAGGGCGGCACGAAGAATATCGCCACCCTGCATGGAATCAGACACCACAACGGTATTGAGTACCGTGGTGGATTTGTCCATCAGGATTTCTGTTTGGGGAGTTTGAAGGATATCTGAAACGGCAATTTCAAAATTCTTATAGCCGAGCATGGAGATGACAAAGACATCCTTGCGATACTCGGCTGGGATGTGAAAATCAAATGCCCCCTCCAGGTTGGTAATGGTACCAATGGCTTTTCCCTTGATCCCTACAGAAGCAAAGGGGAGTGGTTCGCGTGTTTCGCGATCCAGCGCCCGCGCTGAGATGGTTAAGTTTTGACTGAAGCCGGCAGTGGAAAGGATCAGCCCGGCCAACAGAATCAAGATCGCGCGCATGGCGTTTTTTCAGGTGGATAAGGAGTATTAAAGTTAGCCATTTACACGAATCATCGGTAAAGCGGTTTATCGACGAAATCAGCATCCGGACGGTCAATTTCGTGCATTCGACTCCGGGATTGTTCGTTTGCTAAATTTATGGAGAAGTTTACCATCGGCGTATTGGCCCATGAAGCACTGTGAACTGGATTAACAACATACCTAGAATCTGGAAAAGGGCCTATCTGATGATTTGCCTCTGGTATGCCGTGAACTTTGCCATTTCAACATTTTTTGAGTTTAAGCTCAAGCGTCCATTTACGTACGTGCTCTGGAATGGCCTGTATTTATGGGAAGTACTTTGCGTACTCATTGTACTCATCTTCTTGTGGGCCCATTTCCTTTTCCGGTTTAAAACAACCCTTCAGATTGTAGGACATACGTTTGGTATCGTGGTTTTCTTCCTCACCATGGGCACACTGTCTTATTACTTTACCGACTACATGGATGGCCTGGTCTACCTGGATGACTGGAAGCAATACATGATTGAACTGCTCAACTGGGATGCGCTGCGTTTTTATGATCAATATATTATCACTGTCGGCGTTTATTATGTGATCCGGTATTTTGAAGGCCTGGAGAAAGAAGAAAAAGAAAAAAGTGAATTAGCCCTTAAGAACAAAGAGATGCAAATCTCACTGCTGAAATCCCAGATCAACCCTCATTTTCTCTTCAATACACTTAACTCGATATCCACGTTGATGCACTCCAGCAAGGATCAGGCGCGTCGGGTAATCACCCAGTTGTCAGATATTTTCCGATACGCACTTGATTCGCATACCGGTAAAATGGTAAAACTGGGAAAGGAAGTAGACTTTATAGACAACTACATCCTCATCCAGCAGGTGCGCTTTGGCGACCGACTGCAATTCAGAAAATATATTGATGAAACATGCCTGGGCCTGAGTATCCCACCCATGATTCTGCAGCCCCTGGTAGAAAATGCGGTTAAGTATGGCATTGCCCCTAAAGAGGAAGGTGGAACCATTAACCTGCTGATCAAACACCTCACGGGTGCAGTTTACTTTGAGGTTTCTGACGACGGCCTTGGCGTCAATGCCAAGAAGGTGATGGATGGTAGCAGCAGCGGGGTTGGCATGACTAACACAGACCTGCGTCTAAAAAGTTACTATGGCCCTTCGGCCGGCCTGCAAGTTCAGGCCACGGACCATGGCTATACGGTAAGTTTCTCCATCCCGGTACTCGAGTCGACAGAAAGAAAAATTCACCCAACGATACAACAAACCCTAAAGCAACTCATATGAAGACCACTTGCCTGATTATTGATGATGAGAAGTTGGCCCGCGAACTGTTGCGCGAGTTTCTGGATAGTTTTCCGGACATAGAAATCATTGGCGAATGCGCTAAGGGTAATGAAGCCGTTGAAAAGATTAACAAACTCAGGCCCGATATCATTTTTCTGGATGTTCAGATGCCCGGAATGAACGGCTTTGATGTGTTGGACGAAATTGATTGCGACCCTTACGTCATATTCACCACAGCATATGACCAATATGCCATCAAGGCGTTCGAAAAGAATGCAGTCGACTATTTATTGAAGCCATTGGATGAAGAGCGATTCCGCCAGGCAGTTAACCGTGCGCTGAAACGCAAAACCACCGAGCAAGGCAACCTGGAAGACCTGTTGAAAAGTGTAAAATCAGGCGGAAAGGGCTTTGAGACGCATATTTTCGTGCAGAAGTCGGAAAAACTGTTCAACCTGCCTGTCGAAGAAATTATTTACCTCGAGGCATCAGGGGACTATACGGTTATTACTACCCGCACCGATCAGTTTGTCAGCTCTTCGGGAATCGGAAAGCTTGAAGAGATTATGGATCCGGACACGTTCATTCGCGTCCACCGGTCAACCATTATTAACATCAATTACCTCAAGGAAATTGAGCGACATTTTAATGGGGGCATGGTGGTCAAGATGCAAAGTGGGAAGAGTTTCCCGGTAAGCAGAACGTATGCACGGCTGATCCGCAAAAAGGTGGTTTAGTTCCTGGCCTTTTCGGGGTCGAATTTCATCCGAACTTTTACTTCGCTCTCAACGGCAACGTCATCCTCGGTTGTTGGGGTCCACGCTGGCCCTTCTTTAACCAGGCGAATAACTTCCTCATCGCAACCATACCCGAGGCCTTTCACGACGTTGAAATCAGTCAGCTCGCCTTGGGTTGTAACCGTAAACTGTACAGTGACTTTGCCTTTTATTTTCTTATCGAGGGCTTCTTTGGGATAGCGAAGGCCGGCTTCGAGGTACTTGTTGTATGCCTTCATGCCTCCCTGCGGTGCAGCCATTTTCACAACCGGCTGTCTCAATTCCTCATTATCCTCACGAATGGATTTTCCAGCGATCACCACTTCACTCAGTTGTGCCACATCTTCAGCCAGCGTTACATTCACCGTTTGACTGGATATCGGTGAGGCTTCGGCAACCTGATATCCCACAAATGAATAAGACAATTCGGGTTTTTCTATACGGGTGTTCAGCCTGTATCGTCCATTGGCGTCGGTATAGGTTCCCTCGGAACTCCCCTTTACTTTGACATGGACACCAGGCAACGGACTTCCATCGGTGGCTGCAGTCACCAAACCCTGGATAAGAAACATTGGCGCTAATTGAACAGCAGGTTTGGCCTCTGATTTTTTCATTTCCGACTTGTTCTCAATCGCAGCCGACCGGTCCAGTTGCAAGGCTACTGTCGTTTCTTCTTCTATGGCTTTTCCTTCGTCCTTTGAACCGGCCAGGTCTTTCGCGGCTGGTTGACTTCCGCTTTTTGTGGCATCGCCTGTCGATGCCTGTTCGCGCCGCACAAATCCCTGGTCACCGGAAGATTTAGATTCAGGAGCTGGCGTTGATTCTTTGGTCATGGCAATCAAAGAATCAGGCTTTCGCACTTCAGCTGTGTTAGTCTTTTCAGCCATGGAGACTGAGTCAGCAGCAACTTCCTGGGCAAACTGCGCCGGTTGTTCCGGTTGTAGCAGATAGAATGCCCCACCTACAACGGCTAACCCGATGATGCCAGCAGCTACCCGCACCGACACTGGCCAGGTCCGGGAGGACCGGTGGGTAATGCGACCTGTGATCTGGTCCACATCCGATTGAAAATCTCCGGGCGTGATCCCCTCGGCCCCCTCGAGAGCATCGGCAAGAAACGGATCATGGAGGGCACGCTTTTCAAGAGCATGGCGCTCGCGATCTGACATCAGACCCTTGCGGTACCGTATTATATCGTCAGCATCATTGGCCATGTTGATCCATGCAGATTTTCAGATTCCTCTTCCCATTTTGAATATAACTCTTCACGGCCCTGGACTCAAAGCCGGTTTCGGTGGCGATCTCCTGATAGCTCTTTTCTCTCAGGTAAAATAGTCGGACACACTGTTGTTGGTGCATTTCAAGCGTTTCCAGGCACTTTTCCAACGAATTAAGCCGGGTTTCCAGTGCTGGTTCGTCATCCGGATGCTGGCTAGGG